>JAMWCZ010000089.1 GCA_023819225.1 Candidatus Omnitrophota bacterium | reverse complement strand
ATTTCTATAATCCTTATGGATATGACTATATGTTAAAGGCATATGGGCTTATGTTAGGAAAGTCCTATTTAGGTCAGCGGGTATACGATGTACTCATCGTGTTAAATCTTCTCAAAGATAAAGGAGCAAGGGAAATATATCTTTACGGAAGGGGACAGGGCTCTATAATAGCACTCTTTACTGCAATACTTTACAAAGATATAAAAAAACTTGTGCTTAAAAACTATCCACCATCTTTTTATGAGTGGACACAGGTTCCTTCTGTAAGATGGCCTGATGCCAATTTCCCGCCCTCTATCCTAAAATATACAGACATCCCTGAGATATTAGAGGCATTGAAGGGAAAAGTAGAACTGATAGAACTATGGGGACCTGATATGAAAGGGGAAAATGGAAGATAAAATCTTGAAAGAGATTACTGAAGCAGTAGAGAAAATAGGGGAAAAGGAGTATAAACTTCTAATTTCTACCCTCAAAAAAGCAAAAAGGGTTTTTGTTGCAGGTAAGGGAAGAAGTGGTTTTATAGGAAGATGTTTTGCAATACGGCTGAGACATCTTGGGGTTGAAGGTTATGTCGCGGAGGAAACAATCTGTCCCCCAATAAAAAAGGGAGACCTGCTGATTGCTATCTCATCTTCAGGAAATAAAAAAACCATTTTAGAACTGATAGAGACAGCAAAAAAGTTAGGTGCAAAGGTCCTTGCTATTACATTAGAAAAAAACAGTCCTTTAAAAGAAATATCTGATTACACAATACTGATAGATGCAAAAAAATCTATCCAGTTTGGTGGTTCACTTTTTGAACAGGCCACTCTTATATTCCTTGATATCTTTGTAGAAAAGTTCAGGAAATACAAGGGTATCTCCCACAGAGATATGAAAAAAAGACACACCAATTTAGAGTAGCCCTATTTTTGGCCGTATCGTGAAGAGTGATACCTACTATACCACTTTTCAATCTCTTTTTTATCAAGAGGGACAATCCTTTTACCTATAAGGTGCTCTGCAATCAAAGCATAATAAGAGACCTCCGCACAATACTCAGCCATCAAAGCATAGAAAGCACTCTTTGAAGGTGTCTCCCCAAGGGTAAAAAGACCATGTCTTCCCAGTATGATAGCACTACATCCTGTCTTCTTATATATCCTCAGCAGTTCTCTCCCTATACTATCTTCTGTATTGTCCACATATCTACTTACAGGAATTTCCTTACCGAATACATCCGCATGTGCAGTTGTAAGAACAGGTACAGGGGAGCCAAGTATAGAAAATACAGTGATGAACTTAGAGTGTGTATGGCATATCCCTCCTATATCTTTCAGGTTTTTATAGAGAAAAAGGTGGTGTGGTGTGTCCACAGAGGACTTAAGTCCTGAGATGCCAGCGGGATTTCCATTAAAATCAACTTCCACTATCATCTTTTCAGTAAGTTTTTCATAGACAACTCCACTAGGTTTTATATATATCACACCGTCTTTTCTATCTATCCCGCTCACATTCCCCTGTGTCCCATATACAAGTCCTGTCTTCCAAAGAGATAAATTTGCTTCCCATACTTCTTTTCTCAGAGATATCTTCATACTGTTCCCCTTATCTCAAGCAGTTTTTTCATCACATAATAGAGATTTTTGCTGGTCTCCTTCGTACCAAAAACATTATGTAGGTCTTTATATATAAGGTAGTGCCTGTCATATATTTCTTTATTCTTCCTGTTCGGTTTATAAGTTCTCTTCTTAAACCTGCATATCTTCTTCTGTGCCTCTCCTACACTTTCAAATCCACCTTTGTTTTTACCTGCAGCAATCGCACCAAATATCGCAGCACCAACAGCACAGGTCTGGGAAGAGGATGCTATCTTAAGAGTCATTCCTGTAATATCCGCATATATCTGCATAAGGAGCGGATTTTTGTCAGGTATTCCACCTGTTGCAACTATTTCTTTTATTTCAACACCATACTCTTCCAGCCGTTCAATAATTACTCTTGCACCAAACCCTGTCGCCTCCATAAGTGCCCTGTATAATTCCTCAGGTCTGGTATTCAGTGTAAAGCCAATTACAAGTCCTGTAAGTTTCTGGTCCACAAGGATATTGCGGTTACCGTTGTGCCAGTCAAGTGCAATAAGTCCTGTCTCACCCGGTTTCATTTTCTCTGCAATGGAGGTGTAATATCTGTGCGGGTCTTTAAGATTAGGTGGAGCAAATTTCTTAACAAACCAGTTAAAGATATCACCTACAGCGGACTGACCTGCCTCAATTCCAGTATAGCCAGGGATGATTGAATGGGGAACGATACCACAGATACCAGGAATATCGTTTATCTTTTTCTCCATCGGAGAAACAGTCATATCACAGGTGGAAGTCCCTATCACCTTAACCAGTACACCTGGACCTACCCCTGCACCCACAGCACCCATATGGGCATCAAATGCACCAACGCTTACAGGTATACCTTCAGGAAGGCCTGTCCTTTTTGCCCAGTCAGAACATAGATAACCTGCTACTTCACCTGCAGTATATGCCTTCTGGTAAAGTTTTGCTTTTATACCTTTTAATCTCTTATCTACCTTGCACAAAAACTTCTCATCAGGAAGACCACCCCACTCTTCACTATACATTGCCTTATGGCCTGCTGCACATATACTTCTTACTACCTCTGCTGGACTTCTCTTACCACTTAAAATAGCAGGGATATAATCACAGAGTTCAACAAAGGATACCATCGCATTAAAAACATCTTTATCTGTTCTTACAAGATGGAGTAGTTTTGAAAAGAACCATTCAGAGGAATAGACCCCGCCTATCTTTAAAAGGTATTGTGGTCTCTCTCTTTTTGCAACCTCTGTTATCTCCTCTGCCTCATCAGCACCTGTATGGTCTTTCCAGAGATATGCCATCGCATTTTTATTGTTCCGGAATTTTTTATAAAAGGTAAGTGGAACAAGTTTCTCATCCACCGGTAGAGGGGTACTTCCTGTTGTATCTACACCAATTCCTATTATTTTTTCCGGGCTAAACTTTTTGTCTTTTCTTGCTCTCTTAAGGAGACCTTTTATCACATCTTCCATAGAGGTATGGTAATCAAGCGGATTCTGCCTTGCAAGGTGAGGATTTTTCTCATCAAGAATAATACCTTCCATCCCTGAAGGATAATTACTAACTGCCTCTGCTGTCTCAATCCCATTTTCAAGGTCAAGTATAACAGCCCTTACGGAATTTGTCCCGAAGTCCAGTCCTAATGAGTACACATTCCCTCCTTTCTATACTTTTTTCTTCCCACTTATTATATAATAATTACGGAGATATCTGCAATGAACAATATAAAAGAAAATGTAAAAAGGATACTTGAAGAAGTACCAGAAAATGTTATAGTTATTGCTGCTACAAAAGGTAGGAGTGTAGAAGAGATAAAGGAAGCAATAGATGCAGGTATTAAAGTTATAGGTGAAAACTATGTCCAGGAAGCAGAAGGAAAATTTAAAGAGATAGGGAGAACTGTAAATTGGCACTTAATAGGAAATCTCCAGACCAATAAAGTGAAAAAGGCGCTAAATATCTTTGATTGCATAGAGACAGTTGACAGTTTCGGATTAGCAAAAGAGATAGATAAATATGCAGGGAAAAAGGGGATTATATTCCCTGTGTTTATAGAAATCAACAGTGGAAGAGAACCACAGAAATCAGGCGTTTTTCCAGAAGATACAGAAAAATTTATCATTGAGTTATCAGAATTAAAAAATATAAAGATTGAAGGTCTGATGACAATGGGGCCATTGGTAGATAACCCTGAAGATATAAGACATTATTTCCGCTTAACAAAGGAATTATTTGATAAAATTAAAGAGAAAAAATTACCCAATGTGAAGATGGAATATCTATCTATGGGTATGAGCGATACCTATAAGGTGGCTATAGAAGAAGGAGCAAATATAATAAGGATAGGAAGTATTATATTCGGATATAGGAGGTAAATTATGAAATTTGCGTTTATGAGTTTTACCACGCCTGATAAGACATTAAAGGAGACATTAGATATCGCAAAAAAGTATGGGTATGATGGTGTAGAACCACGGGCACAATTGGGTCACAGCCATGGTGTTGAATTAGAAGCAACAGTAGAAGAGAGAAAAGAAATAAAAAGAGTGTTTGAGGGGGAAGGGATTGAATGCGCTTGTATTGCTACTTCAATAATGTATTGTTCCACCATAGAAGAGAAAAGGGAAAAGGAGATTGAACTAACAAAGATGTTTATTGACCTTGCAGTTGATACAGGGTGTAAAAGGATAAGGGTATTTGGGGGGACACCTGAGATACCTATCTCTTATGAGGAAGCGATAAAAATTGTTGCAGAAGCACTTTCAAAGATAAGTGCTTATGCAGAAAAGAATAAGGTATATATATGTCTTGAAACCCATGATTTTTTCTCCCGTGCAGATATAGCAGCATCTTCTGTAAAGATGGTAAAAAGTCCTTATATAAAAATCAACTGGGATATTATGCATCCTTTTACAAAAATGATGACTATTGAGGAGGCATTTACAGAACTTAAAGGGCTTATTGAGCACTGTCATATACACGATGGGACCTATGACAAGGCAAGGGTTCCAAAATTAGCACTTATGGGAGAAGGCGAGATACCATATAACATAGCAGTAAGATTACTGCAAAATTCTGGATATACTGGATACCTTTCAGGAGAATATATCAATGCCTGGCCACCTGAAGTAGTCCTACCCCATGATATTGAAGTTCTGAAAAGTTATATGTAAATGGAGAGGTGGCTGAGTGGACTAAAGCGGCCGACTCGAAATCGGCTGTGCCTTTATGGCACCGCAGGCTGAAATACAGTGCATTTCTGGATTTCAGGGGAGCGAAGTCAGGAATTGCTTTGCCAATGCGACGAGTAAGGAGCATTGTCTGACAAGGGTGGCGAGATGGTGAGCCACCCGTAAGCAATTTCAGCGGGTGGCCGACCCGAGCCGTAGTGGGAGGCGAGGGCGCCAAATCCTGCCCTCTGGTTGCGTTAGCAACCAGTCCTGCTTTTCATTTCTTTTTATTTAGTATAATATAGATTACGCACCTTACAATGGAGAGGTGGCTGAGTGG
>JAMWCZ010000014.1 GCA_023819225.1 Candidatus Omnitrophota bacterium | reverse complement strand
ATTCTCACTGCCGAGCAAGCGTCAACTTGTGGCACAGGTATTTTTACCCAGCCAGCGGCTGGCTGGTAAGGATGTGGTTGCTGATATAAAGGTAGTGCCTGAAGGAAAAAGTGAGCCGTTGATTACAGAAAAGATAGATGGCTTTGATGAAGTAATGAAAGAGGCGGTAATAGATATTTCAGGTATTCCTGTAGGTCCTTACAAGGTTGAGATATCTGTAAAGAAAGGGGATATGCTTTTAGGGGGTTCAAGTAACAGGTGGTTTAAGAGTGGAGACCCTAAGTGGCTGAACAATGACATAGGGATAATAAAGGAAGTGCCCTCTCCCTGGACACCTGTGGAACACAAAAGGGATACAGTAACATTAAAGGTATGGGGCAGGGAATACTCATTCAAAAACTCACTTCTTCCTTCTTCGTTGAAGGTACTGGGTGATGAAATACTTTCAGGTCCTGTAAGATTGATATTAGAAACAGAAAGCGGAAAACTGGATACATCGGTTGCAGATACCCCTCAGATATCTGTGGAGAAGCCAGGGATAAAGGCAAAATTAAAAGGTAGTATGCGCTCAAAAGAAATAGTTTTGGAAGTGGAAGGGGAGGTAGAGTTTGATGGGTTTGGTTATTTCACATTCACATTCAAGCCAGAAGGCAGTCCTGTTGAGGTCAAGAGTATTGTGCTTGAATTACCGATAAAGAAGCAGTATGCACAACTATATGATGATGCAAATTATAATATGTTTAACACAAAGAGTGGTAGTATCCCTGCTGAAGGTATATCGCTTCCTGTTGCGAGGAGTATCAGGATAGGTGATACATCAAGGGGTATACAACTACATCCTGTATTATCCACTATGGGGAAAACAACCACAAAGGCACCTCTTATATTCACCCCTTCAGGTGATACAATGGTTCTGCGATATGTGATAAGTGAAGGGATTAAGATAGATAAGCCGGTAGAAAACAGATTAGGATTTATCTGCACCCCTGTAAAGCCGTTTGATGCAAAGCGTATGAGGAAGACAGGTCATGCAGGACCACCTGTAAAAGACCTTGAACTGATAGAGAAAGGGTATGCCAGTGCACAGTACTGGACAGCTGGCTGGACAGGGTATGCTGGTGGTGAACAAAGTGGAGATGGGTACTACCACTTTACAGAGTCCTGGTGTGAAGGGCTGGCAAAGTTATGGAAGGAAAAGTGGGAGACAGAAAGGATATATCCCTGCCTGTATGTTGTACCTGGAATGATGACATCACACACACCTGAGTATGCGACCTTCTGGAAGGAATGGAATGGGCAGTATATTGAGGGGCTTGAGGACTTAATGATAGATTTAGCCAATTATGATGGTGCGGAGAAACGTCCTCGTGGCAGATGGATGGATGTGGACTTCACGGTAAAGAGTTATCAGGACTTTTACTTCTACTGTCTGGATAGGGTGCTTTCTGCATTTGAGAAGGAAGGGGTACGTGTGGGTATATATGTGGACTGTACACCATCAAGCAGTGAAGAAATTATAAAGCCATACAGGCAGTGGGTACAGCGACTACATCAGATAGTAAGGAAGCACTCACCGGATGGGCTCATAGTTATCCATATGTCTGGTGATAGGACTATGGCTGTATGGGGTATAGTGGACTCTCTTGTTGAAGGAGAGCAGTACACAGCCAACTGGCGGGCATATATGGTAAGCAACCCCGGACTTACAATGAATGACTGCTATCCAAAGGTACTGCCGATGGACAGGGTAAGAGCAAGTTATGCAGGTACCCTCTGGGGTCCATTAGAGGTATTCCTGTCCCAGTTCTGGACAGATAAATCACAGAAGGAAGATATATACAGACAGGAAAATAAGGGTAAACAGCCGGCTTCATATATAAAGAGGTTCAGGTATATCACAGGACTGATGCTTTTACATGATGTGCCTTTCTGGGGTGAGTTCTATGCCTGTGGTGTAAAGGGAGACCCGCAGAGCCCGTGGATTAAAAGGGCTAAGTGGGGATATGATGAGACAGTTCAGTTTATACCTTACTGGGACACAAAAGGGATGATAAAACTGGAAAAAACTGGAAAAGAGGAGATACTCGCATCAGGATGGATGAAACCCGATGGCAACTTGATGGTTATCCTGTTTAACAACACAGATACTCCTGCTACTGTGAAACTTAAAATAAATACAGAAAAATTCCCTGTGAAATTAAAGGAGTTTACTGCACTGGAAGATATAACCTCTCCTGTTGAGGTCTTTAATCCAGATGCAACAGAACCTGATATATATAAATATAATAACGGCTCTGCTACAATAGATGTGAGACCACGCGACTTCCGGCTAATGATATTTAGGTAGTTTATCTTTTCTGAATCTTTGATTTAAGAGAAGAAAGACGAACAAAGTGAGTTCTTTCCTCTTCTATTATCTTATCCATTACAGAATGTTGTGTCTCAGGAACCACTGCCTTTGTCTCAAGGTAATACATTATAGAATCAAGTTCTCTCCTTATACCAAAATCAATCGCTTTAATCACTCCACCTTGTGTATCTAATTCTCTCTCTATCTCAGATGGAAAGATAATACTATCAGCATAAGACCTCAAATACTGAAAATACTCTCCCGGGTATGTCTCAGGTGGTTCATACTTTGTTATCTTCCCAACCATTTCCGTAAATATCTTTTTATGTACTATCTCTTCATCAGCAAGAAATGTAAAAATGTTCTTCAATTCACTATCTGAAACCTTTCCTGCCACCCGTCTATAAAAATCCTCACCTCTTTCTTCTATCCTTATAGCAAACTGAAGTACCTCACTCACATCAAAAAATACAGCCATTTTCTACCCCCTTTTTAATATATTATACTTCATAAACTCATCCAGTTCCAAACCCTACTTTCTTCTTTCTGAAACCAGTCCCCTGTATCAGATATATAAGAATAGACATTTACAATCGCATCTATATGCTTTTTTTCTTCTCCCATAAGGAACTTAAAAAATTCTGCTTCTTTTTCATCAGTTGCTTCATTATAAAACTTCTCATATTGTAAATATCCTTTCTTCTCCATCTCAAGAGCTATACTATAAACCTGTAACTTGTCTTCTAATTTATCTTTTCTCTTTAAACCTCTAAAGAAATATTTCATTTCAGTTTCAATATCTCTATCTTTTCCTTTTTCTAAATATTGCCCTTTTATAATAAAATTTTCAATGGCTTCAAGATGTTCAATCTCCTGCTTCGCTAACGTATAAAGAAGTTTTTTTGTGATTATATTTTCTGTTTTAAGTCCCATATCAATATAAAATTTCGCTCCATTCTTTTCAAACTCCTTAGCAAAACTAATTTTATTCATAGTATTCTCTTCCTTTTTTCATAAACGACTTACATATTCAAAAGCAGATAAACATGCTTTTGCCCCTTCTCCACAGGCAACGATTATCTGCTTGGCAAATACATTGGTTACATCACCTGCGGCAAAAATTCCTGAGTAACCAGTATGATTTTTGCAATCAACTATTATCTCACCATAACGGTTTTTTTCTACAAAATTTATGATATCTGAATTTGGTATAGAACCAATCTCAACAAATATACCTTCAACATTTATATCAATAAAATTTCTTTTATATCTTAACCTCATACCTTTAACAAATAAATCTCCATATATTTCAATAACTTCTGCTCCTGTTAACACCTCAACCATTGGAAGATTTTTAATTTTATCTATTACAAATCTATCACCAGTAAGGTCATTTTTAATTTCAACGAGATACGTCTTCTTTGCTATACGCGAAAGCTGTAAAACTGCATCCATCCCTGAATTACCACCACCTATTACAGCTACATTTTTATCTCTGAAAACTGGACCATCACAGGTTGCACAATATGTTATACCTTTATTCTTAAACTCTTTTTCTCCCTTTACATTAAGTTCCTTAGGTCTCCTTCCTGTTGATATTATAACCGATTTTGTTTCATATGCCCCTTTATCTGTTATAAGCATAAATCCATTCCCGTCCTTCAATATATCTTTTACAGGTTCATTTTCTCTTATATCTACATTAAAATTTTTAATATGCTCTTTGAATTTCTCAACAAGTTCAAAACCAGTAATAAATTGGTAACCAAGATAATTTTCTATATCCCAACTGTAAAGTGTCTGACCTCCTATATCCTTTGTCAATATAACAAAATCCATATTTTTCCTTGCTGCATAAATCCCTGCTGTAATTCCTGCAGGACCTGCGCCAATTATTACAAGTTCATAATTCATATTCCGAGTGTCTCTTTTATTCTCACTTTATCAAAACCAACGATTATCTCTCCATCAATATCAATAACAGGAACCCCCATCTGGCCGCTTTTCTTAATCATCTCTTCAAGTTTATCTCTTTCTATTCCTACATCATAATTAACAAATTCAATATTATTCTCTTTTAAAAAATCCTTTAACATCCTGCAGTATGGACAGGTAGAAGTTGAATAAACTATAACATTTTTCATATCATCCCCCTATTTTCATTCTAAATGCTATTTCTGTAACTCTCCTGCCAAGTTCTTTAGATATCTTAAGTTCAATCTTATTCGGTGGGTTATCTGAATTAATACCTACAACTGCACTTGCGCCATAAGGAGTACCACCTCTTTCTGTTTCAATAAGTTCTTTTACAGAATAGGGAACTCCAACTATAATTGCTCCATGGTGCAAAAAAGTAAACATCATAGAAATAAGGGTTGTTTCCTGTCCGCCATGTATCGTTGCTGAACAGGTAAAAAAACCAACCGGTTTGTTAACAAATGTTCCCTTCATCCATAAAGCACCTGTCTGGTCGAGAAAATTCCTTAATTGTGCTGACATATTTCCAAATCTTGTAGGAGACCCTATTACAAAACCATTAATATCTTCAAACTCATCAAGTCGGGCTACAGGAATATCCTTCTGCATCTCTTTTGCTTTTCTTATCCTTTCATCTTTTTCTATCATTTCAACAGGCAAAAGTTCAGGTACGGTCCTTAAAATACTTATACCATCAGATTCTTCAATACCTTTACATATCTCCTTAGCCATAATAAATGTATTTCCATACATACTATAATATAGGACCATTATCTTTATATTGTTTTTCATCCCATCTCCTATTTATATCTTAATACTATCAAAGAGGGCACCCATATCTACATTAAATCTTGCAGACGGGACTGTGATTATAACCTTATTCTGATGGATTTCTATATCAAAGTTAAATCTCCTCTCCTGTCTTATAATAACAAGTATTTCAAGAAGATATTTTAGAGAAAGCCCATCCTTAATTTCAAAAACCTTTGTAAAGAATCCTTTCTTTTCTTCCCATGAACAGCAATTAATCTTCTCCCATTCAGAACTTTCAGGTTGCTTAATAACAGATTTCAGATTTTCAATTGCTTTTTCATAATTAGGATGATTTGTAGTTTCTTCTACAATTTCAGAATACCTTATGTAGTTATTCTTATCAACTATAAAAACACTTCTTGCAATAATACCCAGTTCCTTTATCAATAATCCCCAGTTAAGTGAGAAAGAGTGCGACCTATAATCAGAAAAGACAGAGACATTTTTAATCTCGTACATCTCACAAAACCTTTTTTGCGCAAATGGTAGGTCCATACTTATGCCCATCACAACAACATCATCAGAAAGTCCTGCTGCTATTTTATTGAATTCTTTCAACTGTAAATCACATACTGGAGTATCAAGAGATGGAAAACTTGTAATAACCTTTATTTTACTTTTAAAATTATCGTAAAAACTAATCTCTTTAAGTTCATTTGATACAACTCTAAAATCAGGTGCAATAACATCAGGGGTAATACCAACAAGTGTAAAAACATCTCCTTTTATCTTTACTCTTTCCATTTTTCTCCTTTCCTTTTACTCTTATTTCAATTCCTTATAGCAGAACCACCAGTCATAACACTTAAACTCATCCTTTTTTGCCTTTTCTAATCTCTCTTTCACTGTCTTAACATCTTTTGCTGGTGGGACAATAACATTACTACCAATCAATTCATTATCTGGCCAGTCAGCAGGTGTTGCAATACCGTTTTTATCACTTATCTGTAATGCCTTTATAGCCCTTAAAATCTCTTCTATATTCCTTCCTATCTCCTGCGGGTAGTAAAGGATTAATCTTATCTTTCCGTTCTCATCAACCACAAAGACCGCTCTAACTGTATTTGTCCCTTTCCCAGGATGTATCAATCCAAGCATCTCTGCCACATTACCAGTATCTGCTATTATAGGAATCTCAATCTCAACCCCCAGTTTCTCCTTAATCCATTCTACCCATTTTATGTGTGCAAACACCTGGTCAACACTCAACCCAATAAGACCACAATTCAATTCCTTGAATTTGCTAAACTTATTTTGAAAAGCCACAAACTCCGTTGTACAAACAGGTGTAAAATCCCCAGGATGGCTGAATAACATAAACCATTTTCCTTTAAAAAAGTCAGGTAAATCTATAACTCCATGCGTAGTCAAAACCTGCATCTTAGGGAAATCGTCCCCTAAAAGCGGCATTCTCCTGTTCTCTACCATTTTCGCCTCCTTTATGATATTTAGCAAATATTTCACGTGATAAATCGCATCGCTACATTATTTATTATTTGACACTACTCAAGTTTTTTCCTTTACCATCTTGATTGCTTCAACAAGGTCTGTCAAATATGTGTATGCAGGTCCTCCGCCCATCAAAACCGCTACTATGCCTGCCTCCATAATCTCATCTTCTGTTGCCCCTGCCTTAAATGCTTTATCTACATGAATACCTATACAATAACTACACCTTACAGCCACAGCAATCCCTACACATATAAGTTCCTTTGTTTTTAAGTCAAGTTTCCCATCTTTAAGTACAGTACTTACAAACTCACCAAATTTTTTCATCTCTTCCGGCTTTTTTGCTGACATCTCTGACATTGCCTTCTTAAACCTATCCATTAGTTCCTTCATTCTCCCCCCTTTTGTTTACAATGTGAATTCTATTGAGTTCTCCCAGAGCCCGTGTATATTACAGTAAGAAGTTGCAAAAACCGTTCCACGCTTAGATGTCTTGAATGTTAACTGAATAATTGGCTCTGTATAAACAGAACTCGTATCTGGTCCTTCTGTTGAAGCACCATGAGCAAGGAAATCATATCTCCCTATCTGATAGGGAAATTTACTTCCTTCAGGCAAGAAGTAAACATCAATCCATACAATATGGTGGGCACTTGTATTAGGATGTTTAATCTCTTTACCTACAGATACCTCAAGTTTAACTCCTTTTTCTTTATCTTTTTCAATTACCTCAATTACAGGCACATGCTTTTCCTTCTTCCAGTCAGCACTTTGATACAATTCCTTTACCATATCGCCCTCCTTGTTTTTATTCCCTTTTTCCCATTTCAATATCCATTTCAATTAACATATGCTTTTCATTTCCAATACTTTTCAATTTCTCAAGGACAGAAAGTGCATTTTCTTCCTCTTCCTCCTGCTCTTTTACAAACCACTGGAGAAAATCCTCAGCATTCTTATCATTTTTTTCTTTTGCAAGATTAACCAAACCTTCTATGCTTTTTGTTACCTTTTTTTCATGCTCCAGTGTCTTCTCAAAAATATCAAGCGGAGAAGTAAATTCATAAGGTGGTTTTTCTATTAATTCAAATATAACCCTCTCGCCTCTTTCATTTATATAGTCATATATTTTCATTGCATGCTGGCTCTCTTCTTCTGCCTGAACTTTCATCCAATGAGCAAAACCCTTAAGATTTATTGAATCAAAAAAAGAAGCCATTGACATATAAAGATAGGCAGAATACAACTCCTTTATAACCTGTTTGTTCAATTCTTTATACAGTTGTTTCTCCATTTTAACACCTCCTTATAGTTCTTTATGCTTTTTCAATATGTTGTCCGCAAGAGTTTTGAGTGCATCTATGTCATCCTTTCGCGGATAACCATTTACCATTACAGGTTCAATAATTTCTATATCTTGAGGCAATATATCTGTAATTATCTTAAGCATATTACTACCCCAGCCGAAAGAGCCAATAACAGAAGCAAATTTTGTTTTTGGCCTTAAAACCTTAAACAGATAAGCAGCATAAACTACTAAAGGATGTGGTCCACCAAGAACAGCAGGAGTTCCCAATACTACTGTTGCAGCATCAACAAGAGACATTGCAAGTCCTCCTGTATCTGTAACGGTAAGATTGAATGGCTTTACTTCTATATCTCTTTTTATAAGTTCATCTACAAAATAGTCCACCATTTTCTCAACGCTGCCATGCATAGATACATAAGGAATTACAACCTCATTCTTAACATTATCAGAAACCCAGTCCTTATAGGCATTCATAATAAATTCAGGATTGTTATGTACAGGTCCATGGCTAGGTGCAATTATCTCTGGTTTAAGTCCTTCTATCAAATCAAGATGTTTCTTTATATGTCCTCTGAAAGGCATCATAATCTCTGCATAATACCTCTTTGCTGCCTCATAGACCCTGTCATTACTGGAAGCATAGAAATTACTGGTAGCAAGATGAGAGCCAAAAAGGTCACAGGGAAAGAGAGCCCTATCTTTAATACTATAAGTAATAATGGTCTCTGGCCAGTGGACCCATGGTGTATTGAAGAACTTTAATCTTCTATCTCCAATATCTATCTCTTCTCCATTTTGCACTTTCAGAAATTTTTCAGATGGTATGAGTAACAGTTTATTAAGGAGTGCTGCACCTTTTTCTGATGTTATAACCTTTGCATCAGGAAAAACACTTAAAACCGCAGGAAGTCCTCCAGAATGGTCCTGCTCTGAATGGTTTGAAACAACATAGTCAATCTTCCCATTACTTATCTCCTTAATAATACTCATAAACTTTTCTATTTTTCTGGGGTCAGATGTATCAATCAAAACATTCTTTTTGTCTTTTATAAGGTATGCATTGTATGTTGTCCCATCAGGAAGTGGTATAAGTCCATCAAAGAGCCGCCTGTCCCAGTCATCCATTATTATCCCGTATATATCTTTCTTTATCTCATCAACTATCATAAAAAACTCCTTTTATTAATTTTCTCTTTCAAACTTATCTTTACTGGCACCACAGACAGGACATACCCAGTCATCTGGAAGTTTTTCAAAAGGTGTCCCTGGTGCGACCCCATTCTCCGGGTCCCCAACTTCCGGATCATACACATAACCGCATACAGTACATACATATCTTCCCATTATTAATTCCCTCCTTTCTCTTTTCTACACTTTCTACATATACCTCTAAAATACAGATGATGTTCATCTATCAGATGTCCATCTATCTCTTTTTGTTTTAGTATCTCACAATTATGGAATATATCGTATAAAGTACCGCATTTCTTACACTTGAAGTGCAGATGTGGCTCTTCTGAATAATCATACCTTATCTCATCTTCTTCTGTGGTAACAATTGAAACTATTCCTTTATCTGTAAATGTCTTCAATGTGTTATACACTGTTGTCTTTGAAAGTGTCGGTATTTCGTGTAAAAGTTTTTTGTATATATCATCTACCGAAGGATGGATTCTATTATCTATAAGGAATTCAAGTATCTTTAACCTATGATATGACGCCTGTATCTCTTTATCTCCAAGAATCTTTACCATCTCTTCTTTTTTCATTTGAAAACCTCCTTATTAAAAAAATACCAGAAGACAAAATCAAGATGGGAAAGTGGTATACCTATCGTTTTAGCAAATTTTCTCATTCTGTTTTCTATATCCATATATCCTGCCCTCGTAAGAGTTTTTGGTATCCTTTCTATAACGGAACACATAACCAGTCCTTTCAGGATATGTCTATCAAGTATAGCAAGGTCTTCACCTCTACCCACATTCCTTAAAAAATGACTTGCCTCTTTCCATCCCATACCTTTTACATTAGATACTATATATTCTCTTAAATAAAATGTATTATCTGTGGTTTCAATAATCTCTCTCAAAGAACATCCACCATTAAAAAATTTTTCTCTCGCTTCAACAATATACCCTGCCTTATTATTGCTGAACCGCACACCTTTAAGATGCTTTACTATTTCTTCCTTACTCCCTTTTTGTAAAAGCCCCTTATTGTAAAGTATTTTAATATTATCCCAGCAGACCTTTGCCTTACACTGAGGAGTCAAAAGACAGAAGAAAAACTCCTTTGCTATTTTTTTATCAGTATTGTTTCCTTTGAATTCTTTCAGCCGCTTCTCTATCTGCGGCTTGATACTCTTATGTATTTGCCTCAATGTTGTAATAATATCATTCATATAATCATTATACCCCTAAAAAAAATTCCTGTCAAGTTGACACACGGATAGGGTATACAGATAACACTTTCTTATCTAATTTTTTGTTCAAAAATAACCTAACTCTCCCCTCACCCTAACCCTCTCCCCCTCACCCATACCCTCTCCCCACTACGCGGGGAGAGGGAGCAGAAAGGATACCCCTCACCCATACCCTCTCCCCGTGGGGGAGAGGGAAAAGAGAGGAGACCCCTCACCCTTCTTGCCCTTACGGGCTTCGGTCACCCGCCTCACCAACTCGGCGGGCGTGCCAAATGATGCTCTTTATTCCTCTACTCGGCTTCCCTCTCCCCACTACGCGGGGAGAGGGAAGCCCCTCACCCATACCCTCTCCCCTCTGACAGGGGCGAGGGAATCCCCTCACCCATACCCTCTCCCCATTGGGGAGAGGGAAAAAGAGAGGGGGACAGTGTGAGGAAAGGGAATAAAAGGTGAGGGAAAAGGGAAGATTCTTAAATTCCTCCCTATATGAAGGAGAATGATAAAGGTGAGGATGAAGGGTAAGGGGCAGGGGGATAAATGCCACCGCACAGAATTTTATAACTTTTTAAGGATTAATGTGGGAGGTATTATCTATATATCTTAAATTCTGCAATTTTTTTGTAATCCAAATATATCTGTTATAATAAATTGTAGATTTTTGTTATTATTTTTATAAATTTTTACTTATATGATTCTTATTCCTATTCTCCTTGCTGCCTTTTATATGGGCTGGTCAATGGGAGCCAATGATGCCGCCAACTGTGTTGGCGCAGATATTGGCTCTGGTATGATGTCTTTAAAAACAGGTATTATCATTACTTGTGGATTCAGTTTACTTGGGGCAGTAATTCTCGGAGGAAATGTCATAAAGACCATAGGTAAAGGGGTCGTTGATATAAATTGTCTTTCCTGTGATGAAAAAAACCTGCTTGCCCTTACAGCCCTTTTCAGTGCAGCAATATGGGTAACCCTTGCTACATATAAAAAATTCCCTGTCTCAACATCACACTCCATAGTAGGTGCTGTAGCAGGTGGCGGACTGGTACTAAATGCTTCCCTGCACTGGGAAAAGATTATCCATATATTTATCTGCTGGATACTTACCCCTTTAGGGTCCTGTATCTTAACTATCCTGCTTTACCACATCTGCAGGATTTTTTTCAGTATCCCTATTATAAAAAGATATGACAGTTTTGTAATGCACATACTTATATATGCAACAAGTGCATATCTTGCCTTCTCGTGGGGAGCCAATGATGTTGCAAATGCCACAGGAATACTTATAGGAACACAAAAGTTCACTTCTCAGCAGGCAGCGGTTATAGGAGCGATTGCAATAATATTTGGAGTAGTAACATGGGGCTATAGAGTAATTGAAACAGTGGGATTTAAAATAGCTCACATTACTCCTCTTATGACTATCGCTATTGAAATAGCCACCGCATTAAATGTCCATTTATATACACACTTTGGTATTCCTGTTTCTACTTCACATTCAATTATAGGTGCTGTTTGGGGAGCGGGGATAGTGCAGGGAATAAAAACAATGAATTTAAAATTAGTCAGGGAGATAGTAATCACATGGGCAATAACTCCGATTGTTTCAGGTATAATAACATATATAACATTAGGGTTACTTTTAGTAATGAGAAACTTCCATTGATGTTTGAGATTTTGTACTTTTTAGAGTTTAATAATATGGAGGTGATACGATGGAACGGACGAGAAATATCTTGGCGTGGTTAGGGGATAGAGAAGAAAAGGGAGTGTTAACACTTGCCCTGCAACATATGGAAAAGTCATATGAATGTGTAATGGAGATGAAAAATAGCATTGAGGCACTGATGAAAAATGATATAGAAGATAGAACCCACCATATCAACAGGGTAAAAAGTGCGGAACATGAAGGAGACGAGATTAAAATAAAGGTAATGACTGAACTATCAAAAGGGATACTTCTACCGCCTGATAGGGAAGACCTTATACTTCTAAATGAATCTCTTAATGATATTGCTGATAGTGCAAAGGGGGTCGTAAGGTTGCTTGAATTTTTTGAAAAAGAGCCGTCCGAAGACCTTGATAAACTCCTTCTTGATGATAGTTTATTAGCAGTAAAATCAGCAGAAAAACTAAAGTCAGCGATAAATGCCCTTGTTAATAATGAGCCCAACAAAGTTATGGAGGACTGCGCACAAATTGAGGTAATGGAGGAGGAAGGAGACGACAAAAGACGCGACCTGATAAAGGCATTGATAAAAACAACACTCAGTCCGCAGATAACTATCCTTGTCTATGAGATAATTGACAACCTCGAAAATGTCCTTGATTGCATAAAAAGGGCAGGGAGTATAGTAAGAACCCTATCTCTTAAAGCAAAATAATTTAATTTACATTTTGACCTTTGACTTATAATACTCTGAGACCTCAAATATGCCACCGCTTTTTTCATAAAAGTCAGGGGTAAGGTGAAAAATGCCATCAATAGGAACCACCCACTCTGCCTCAGGAAAAGAATGCCTCTGGATAAGTTCTTCCCAGTCCCTGTAGTGTTGATGCCCGTTTGATTCAACCACAGGTATTTTAAGCCCGGGCAGTGGCTTAAGACGGGAAGCAAGATTTTTGTTCCAGTCAACAAGTGGTGGTATAACTGTAAGGTCGGCACAGAAATAGTCCATACCTAACTTCTCTGCCTCCTTAACAATCTTCAGTGTCATACTCAGTGTCTTTGCTATGGGCTTGAGTGCCACACCTTTATACCCCATCTGCCTTCTCTTCACCACATCTTTATCTGTATGGGCGCTCTCATCTGCCACAATCCTTACGGGAAAATCACTCACATCTATTTCACTCTCTTCAGGAAACGGCTCCTCCATTATTATTACCCTATCAAGTGCACCGTTCCTGTCTATAAAGTCAATCAGTTTCCAGAGTCGTTCCTTTGTATCATACCTGCCGTTCGCATCAAAATAGTAAGGAAGTTTACCATTATCAGTATATGGAGTTGGAATATCTCCAAACCTCTGATGGATACTTCTAATTCTTTCCATATCCCACTTCAACATCTTTTCTCTATTACCATCCTTATCAGGGTCAGAGCCAATCTTTATCTTTAGCGTAAAAAAACCGTCTTTTATTGCCTTTCCTATATCTTCAAGTGGTACTGCATAGGACATAAGTGGAATACAGGCAACAAGAGAATGTTTATATTTTAATGGCTCACGATAGTTAGATGGAATCATATTATAAAAGTCCTGCTTGCCTGTCTCCTTCGCATAAAGAACCCATAGAGCATTGTCCAGTGATACAAGTGCATTAAGTGTAAACGTCTTCCTTAAATCTTCCTTGCCTGTAATCTTTTTTGCATAGGAGTATATATCTTCAAGATATGCCTCAAGAAATGTAATGGGGTTTTCTATCTCCTTTCCTTTAAGGATAGAGGCAGCATACTCTGTTACAGAAAACATAAGTGCATTCCCACCTGTCTCACTGTGGGAAGAAAAAACATCTGCATCTGACCAGAGAACACTTTGTGTACCAAGTCCTATACCATAATTATCTTCTGTCTCAACACATACAATTGTCTGCCACGCACCTGTAAGATAGCCACCTTTAAAACCAAGTGGCATCTTAAATGGTTCTATATCAAAGTTTAGGTTTACCTTCTTTATCTTCATCATCCCCCCCTTAGTTTTTTATTTTCCTGTAAAGATATATAATAATACAAAATGGAGACAACACAAAACTATTCTGTTTTTTTAAGTTTCACCGCAGGTATTCTTTCATTCTTCAGCCCCTGTATCCTTCCTTTAATCCCTGTATATCTTTCGTATATCACAGGTGTCTCCATTGAAAATATAAAGGGTGGTGGAAGGGAGATAAAAAATCTTTCTCTTGTGTTGTTCTTTATTGCTGGCTTCACCTTTATATTTACACTGTTAGGTGCATCTGCCACATACCTCGGAAGATATCTACTCACAAAACAGAATATCTTAAGAATATGTGGTGGAGTTATTATTATAATTTTTGGATTGCATCTTTCTGGTATATTTAAGATAACAACTCTTTACAGGCAGAAAAAAATCCAGATGAATAAAGTTATAAGTGGATATACAGGTGCATTTCTTATAGGGATGGTATTTGCTGCTGGCTGGACACCATGTGTAGGACCTGTCCTTGCCTCTATACTTATCATTGCATCCTATCAGAAGACAGTATTAAGAGGAATTATCCTGCTTACCTTCTATTCTATCGGTATCGGCATTCCCTTTATTATAACGACAATCCTTATAAACAGAATGTTAAATGTATTATCTTTTATAAAAAAGCACACCCGCACTGTTGAGATAATAACAGGATTGCTTCTTATAGCAATGGGAATTCTTTTTATCTTAAATAAGTTTAACTATATTATGCCTATGTAATGTATCGGTGTGATTAATCACACTACCTATGACACAATGCCACCGCTACAGAAATCCCCTCACTTCTTTATCCCCCCTCACCCACACCCTCTCCCCACACTGTCCCCTCTCTTTTACCCTCTCCCCTGAGGGGAGAGGGTATGGGTGAGGGGATACCCTCGCCCCTATGGGGAGAGGGTAAGGGGTTTTTTCTCCTCGCCCCGCGTAGTGGGGAGAGGGATAGGGTGAGGGGCACTTTTCCCCTCCCCCCTCTGGGGAGAGGGTACGGGTGAGGGGATTCCCTCGCCCCGCTTGCGGGGAGAGGGGTGTCGAGTAGAGGAATAAAGAGCCTCTACTGGCACGCCCGCCGAGTTGGTGAGGCGGGTGACCGAAGCCCGTAAGGGCAAGAAGGGTGAGGGGGTTAACCTTTTACAGGATATTTTTTCAACACACCAATTTCAGGAAGTTTACCTACCAGCGGTTTTGCATAATCAATAAATGCCTTTGTTACATCATTCCCATCCTCATTAATAAACTCATTGGGCATACTTCTTGTTTCTTTTGCCACCTTTGTAAGTTCTACTGGCTCAAAATACACCTCATACTTTTTGCCTTTCTTCCTCTTTATAGATACAGAACCGCTTTCTAATTTACCTGAGGTTGCATATCTCACAGCAAGTACACCAACCTGATATGCCTCTTTTGCGTCAACATCTGAGTATATGGCAGGGAAAGACCTCTGGAGATATCCAAATGTATCAGCCCTCACACGACTTATCTTTAACTCATCCCTCACAAAATTAGCAAGAAGGTCACCAAGTGCACCTGTCCCACTCAACTGAACATTACCGTGTGCATCAACCTCTTTTATGAATTTTGAAGCAATCGGCTCTCCATTTTCATCACTTATCCCTTCAGATACAGTTACCAGACACCTTCCATACTTTGAATACACTGATTCCACATCCTTCATAAACTGTTCCTTACTGAATGACCTTTCAGGAAAGTATATAAGATGTGGGCCATCCCCTTCATAAATACGAGCCAGTGATGAGGCAGCAACAAGAAATCCAGCATGCCTTCCCATAATCACATCTATCTTTACTCCAGGAAGAGATATATTATCAAGGTTATCACCCATCACTGCCATTGCTACAAACTTTGCAGCACTTCCATATCCAGGTGTATGGTCATTTTCAAGGAGGTCATTGTCTATGGTTTTGGGTATATGGAAACATCTAAACTCATAGTTCACCCTTTTTGCACTTTCATTCAGTATATTTGCTGTCTCAGCAGAATCATTCCCTCCTATGTAAAAGAAGTATCTAACATTATACTTTTGCAACATCTTAAATATCACTTCACAATCCTGCTCTGATGGCTTCTTCCTTACACTTCCTAATGCAGCACAGGGGGTATACGCAACTTTTTTAAGAACTGACGATGGCTCCTTTTTAAGGTCTATAAGCCGCTCTTCCATCACACCTTTTATTCCATTAAGGGAGCCATAAATTCCCTTTATCTCATTATGTTTTTTTGCCTCTATAATCGCTCCAACCAAACTCTGATTAATCACAACTGTAGGTCCACCACTCTGGGCTATAAGCATATTTCCTTTCAACTTCTCAGCCATTTCTGTCCTCCTTTTTGTTTTTTTATTATAATACAGATTTTGTAAAGAGTAAAAATCTGTAGTGGTGGCATTATGCCACGAATGTTTTGTAGAGCCATCCCCATATGAGGGAGAGGCCCCTCACCCTATCCCTCTCCCCGCTGTGCGAAGCGAGGGTGGCCCCTCACCCTAACCCTCTCCCCTCAGGGGAGAGGCCCCTCACCCTATCCCTCTCCCCTCAGGGGAGAGGATAAAGGTGAGGGGGAACAAGCGGGGAGAGGAAAGAGGTATAGGTGAAATGGGGGAATATAAGCAAGAACTCACCCAAATTATTGCATTTCAAGATATGACTTTAAAGATGCCTCCCATTGAGGCATTGAAAAACCAAGCGATTCAAGAAGTGATGTATCCAGAACTGAATACCTTGGCCTTTCTGCTTTTCTATTACTAAATTTCTCAAATGCCACAGGAATTAGTTCAACATCCTCAATATTCATAATCTCTTTGATTTTCAAACCATACTCATACCATGAACACTCACCTTTATTACACACATTAACTATACCAAGAAAGTCCCTCTTAATAAGGAAGATAATTGCCTCTACAAGGTCCACCACATATGTAGGCGAGTTTATAAGATTGTCTGTTAAAACAATCTTTTTTTCTTTCTTCATTAACTCTGGTAAAGATGAAGCAAAGTTCCTTCCTTTTTCTCCAAATATCCTTGATACCCTTGCAATTATAAACTTCTGGTGTAAGTGTGAAACATAATACTCACCGAGAAGTTTTGTCTGCCCATATACACTCAAAGGATTAGGAATATCTGCCTCTGAATAAGGGGTTTGTTTCTTTCCGTCAAATATAAAATCAGTGCTTAGATATACCATTTTACATTTTATTTCTGCACATCCTTCTACTACATACTGGGTCCCAACTACATTGGTAAGATATGCCTTTTCCTTATTAATCTCACAACCATCAACATCAGTAAATGCAGCACAGTGGATAAGTATATCTGGTTTTACAAGTTTTATTGCCTTAACTATTCTGTCTCTGTCTATGATATCCAGTTCTTTTCTACTGGGGGCATATAACTCATCTCCTCTGTCCCTAAAAGTATATGAGAGAAAACTACCGACCAGTCCTTTTCCACCTGTAATAAAGACCTTCATAGTTTATACTGCCTCCTGTAATACTCTAAAAACTCCCCGCTTTTTATCTTCTTCCACCACATCTCATTATTCTTATACCATTCAACAGTAATCCGCAAGCCCTCTTCAAAAGACACTTCTGGTTTCCACCCTAAATCTTTAATTCTTTCACAAGAGATGCTGTATCTTCTGTCATGACCTGGTCTATCTGGAACAAATTTTATCAGTGATTCTGGTTTATCAAGATACTCAAGAATTTTACGGGCAATAAATATATTTTCTTTCTCCTGCCCTCCTGCGACATTGTATATTATACCTATCTCCCCTTTGTGTAATATGGTATCTATTGCCCTACAGTTATCAAGAACAAACAACCAGTCCCTTACATTTTTCCCATCTCCATATAGTGGAAGTGGCTTGTCTTCAATAGCATTTGTTATAAAAAGAGGAATAAACTTTTCAGGATATTGGTTAGGACCATAGTTATTTGTACTGCGAATAATAATTACAGGTGTTTTATATGTTTTATAATAGGAAAGAACAAGAAGGTCTGCTGATGCCTTGCTTGCTGAATAAGGACTGGACGGATTGAGTGGGCTCTCTTCTGAAAAGGCATAATCTTTATCTGCACTCCCATAAACCTCATCTGTAGAGATTTGAATATATCGCTGAACTCCTTTTTTTCTTGATATCTCTAAGAGATTAAATGTCCCCATAACATCTGTCTTCAAAAATGTCTCCGGCTCCTGTATTGACCTGTCAACATGACTCTCGGCAGCAAAATTTATAATAACATCACAACCATCTACTGCATCTTCAATAACATTATCACATATATCTGCCTTCAAAAACTTGTAATTTGGATTTTTTTCAACCTCTTTTAGGTTTTCAAGATTTCCCGCATATGTAAGTTTGTCTATATTGAGGACTTTATAGTCAGGATATCTTTTAAGAAGATATTTTATAAAGTGGGAACCGATAAATCCAGCACCACCTGTAACAACTACTTTCATCTTCCTTTCTCCTTTTCATAGACAAGGTTATTCGCGCGTAAGAGTGACTCAAATGTCCCTGCATCGGTCCACCAACCATTAAGTATTCCAAAGGTAAGTTTCCCTTCTTGAAGATATCTGTTATTCACATCTGTAATCTCAAGTTCTCCACGGTCTGATGGTTTAAGTGTTTTTATAATATCAAAGGCATAACTATCATACATATAAATTCCTGTCACAGCAAGGTTAGAAGGTGGCTTTTTTGGCTTCTCTATTATTTTTATAATTTTACCATTTTCTATTTCTGCAACTCCAAATCTCTCAGGATTTTCTACCTCTTTAAGTAGAATTCTCGCACCTTCCTTTTGTTTTTTGAATACTTCAACCTCCTTTTTTATACTCTTTTCTATAATATTGTCTCCTAATATCACTACAAACCTATTATTGCCTACAAAATGTTCAGCAAGTGAAAGGGCAGCAGCAATACCACCTTCACCTTCCTGATATGTATAGTTAAGGTGTTTCAGTCCAAACTCTTTACCATTGCCTAATAGACGAAGAAAATCCCCTGCAGAGTTCCCACCCGTAACTATCAATATATCCTTTATACCTGCATCTACAAGTGTCTGTATCGGATAATATATCATCGGCTTGTTATAAACAGGAAGAAGATGCTTATTTGTAACTTTTGTAAGAGGATATAGCCGTGTACCCAGTCCACCTGCAAGAACAACACCTTTCATAACTAATAGTTTCTCCTTTCCCAGTTATAAGAAATTTTATCTGTATCAAAGGGAAGCCGCAGTTCGTCAGGGTCTTTATAATTATAGGTATTGGTGGGGACATTAATTACCAGTGTTTCTTCTTCACTTATTCCTTTGAATCCATGATATACACCTCGTGGGATATGGATAAGCAAGGGATTATGCTCTCCTATGAAAAACTCATTTATTATTCCATATGTCTTACTTCCTTCTCTTAAATCACACAGGACAAGTTTCAACATCCCTTTTACCACTGCTATATTATCATCCTGTAGTTGATGTGCATGCCATGCCTTTACCACCCCAGGATATACAGTTGTAAGATATACCTGCCCAAACTTTTCAAATACCTCATCATCACTCCTTAAAATCTCCATTACCCTGCCACGCTCATCAGGAATAACCTTCAACCTTTTAACCTTCACCCCTTCTATCATTTTTCCCATATAGTCCCCCTTGTAAAATTATAAACCTTATCACTAAAATCTCCAAACATAAATTCTGAATAATATGCAGAATTTGAGATACCTTAGGTAATACCTTCCATATCTTTGAAAAGTTAGGATATTCTGTGTGGTAGCATTTATCCCCCTCACCCTTACCCTTCATCCTCACCTTTATCATTCTCCTTCATATGGGGAGGAATTTAAGAATCTTACCTTTTCCCTCACCTTTTCTTCCTTCTCCCCACACTGGCCCCCTCTCTTTTTCCCTCTCCCCAATGGGGAGAGGGTATGGGTGAGGGGATTCCCTCTCCCCGCGTAGTGGGGAGAGGGGTGCTGGTGCGACGAGTAAGGAGCACCGCATAGCACAGAGGGCGAGATGGTGAGCCCGTTGACCGAAGCCCGTAAGGGCAAGAAGGGTGAGGGGTCTCCCTCGCCCCGCTTTGCGGGGAGAGGGTTAGGGTGAGGGGGCTCCCCTCTTTTCCCTCGCCCCGCTTTGCGGGGAGAGGGTTAGGGTGAGGGGAGAGTTAGGGTATTTTTGAACAAAAAATCAGAGGAAAAGGTTTTACCCATGTACCCTATCCGTGCGTAATATTGACGAGAAAATAAACACAGGGTAAGATATAACACAATGAGAAAAAAGTATTTATTATTTTTCTTTCTGTTTTTCCCTTCATTCATTTATGCACATCTTTGTGATAATGTGTTCAGACAGGCAGATTCTCTTATTGTAAAGCCCGAGACATATTCACTTATTGTAAAGGACAGAACCTCCTTTAAGATATTTCTCCAGAACAATATGGATAGAGGGATTGCAGAGATAAGTTTAGTTCCTGAAAGCCCTGCATTTGATTTTGAAGTTACACCTAAAAAGATGTCTATCCCTAAAGATAGACAGGTATTTTTTGAAGTCACAATATCTCCAAAACAGGGGATAAGAACAGGAAACTATCCTGTGAAGTTTCGTCTTGTAGGAGGTGGAAGGGAGTTTAAATCATTTACACTTGAAGGACTTGCAGAAGCAGCAACGAGAGAAAAAATCCCTGATATTAATAAACTACCTGTTATCAAATCTACATCTATCTCTCCTGTAATAGATGGCTCTTTTGCTGATGAGGCATGGAAGACATCGTGTATCCTTTCCAATTTCTGCTCTTTAAAAGGTTCTGAACCATTTTATAAGACATGGGTGATGATGACATTTGACAGGGATAATCTCTATATAGGTGTATTCTCCAGGGATGAGGATATAGAAAAACTCTCCTCTGATGACCGTATAGAGATTATTATATCGCCGCCTGGAGATGGTTCTGGCTTTATTATGTCTTTCTCACCAGCAGGAAGTCCTGTGTATAAAAAATATGATGCAAACAAACAGGTCTCACAATGGAATACATCGGATATAAGGTATGCAGGTATAAAAAGGGAAAACTACTGGTCATTTGAGATATCAATACCTTTCCGTCTAATAAAATTCCCTAAAGAAAAAGAGGTCTGGGATATAAGAATTACAAGGATAAAAGCAAGCGGAACAAAAGAGACCAGTTTCTGGGCGATGGATGCCACCGGGTACCATCAGGAAAAAGAGATGGGAAAGGTTGTATTCTTACCCTGATGAAAAAAACTTTATTACTTTTTTTTATCATAGAGGTTTTTGCAGTTATAGCAGGAGAACAACTTAATATTGATTTTTCTTATCCTGCTATAAAAGGTGATTTCTATATAACTGGTAAGATATCTTTCCCCACTGGAATTATATACTCTGATGACAATATCTCTGTTCGGGACAATAAAACAGGAGAAGAGATACCTTCAAAAATAACTGTTATTGAAAGATGGCCTGATGGCTCTATACTGGAAGTAGAGATTTTATTCTCTGCAAATACAGAAAGACGGAGAAACTATATAGTCGCTTATGGAAACGACATAAAAAGAAGGAAAAAGTTTACACAGACAGCAGTACTTCCTATAATAAATGCATCTATAGGGAAAACACCGCAGACAACTGAATCCATTAATATGCCTGTTGGGGAACTGCTGGTAAAGGTAGATAAAAGTCCTGATGTGAGGTACTATTGGTATGTTATTCCGATTGGCACCTTGTTATTTCTAACTTTATACAGAACAGTAAAACATACCCCTCACCCTATCCCTCTCCCCAAAGGGGCGAGGGGAGAAAAGGGTAACCCTCACCCTAACCCTCTCCCCCAAAGGGGCGAGGGGAGAAAAGGGCAACCCTCACCCTATCCCTCTCCCCCAAAGGGGCGAGGATAAAGATGAGGGGAACAAGAAGAGAGAGGAGAAAGGATACTGGGGATAAAGGGAGGAGAAGATACGTGGAATGAGGGGCGGAGAAAGGAAGACAAATAAATGAGAAACAGGATTACTTTTATCAGGCGAATTGTACAGATAATCTCATTTATTCTGCTTGTATATGGTGGATATATATTCAAAACACGACTGCATACAGAGACAGGGAAACCTTTGTTTCCCGCCTTGAAGGCACCTGAGGGATATATGTCAACCACAAAATTTAAAGAGGGGTCTATACTCTGGCCATCTGGAACAAACCCTGTACTTGAAAACTATCCGCCTTCACTTGTATGCAGATTTAATCCCAAAGGAGGACTTTTTAAAGCATGTATATTCCACTTTATCTCTGAAAACTTAACCTGGCAGACCCATATAAAATACCTTCTGCCACATCTTACACTCTTTATACTTCTCTGTTTTCTTTTTGGAAGGATGTGGTGTGGATGGGTATGCCCGATAGGAA
Organism: Candidatus Omnitrophota bacterium; assembly: GCA_023819225.1. Lineage (GTDB taxonomy): Bacteria > Ratteibacteria > UBA8468 > B48-G9 > JAFGKM01 > JAAYXZ01. Next base: position 3,259 of record JAMWCZ010000014.1, on the reverse strand, counting down.
GTATAGGTGATTTTATAACTTCTATAAGAAAAAAGATGAATATACCTGCAAGAAGATTTCCTGATAGTTTCAAATCCGGATTAAGATTTTCATCCTACGGTATAATGGGCATTGGATTTTTTATATCAGGACTTATAGGTGTCCCCAACTTTGCAAGGTTTCAGTGCTACTGGTTTTTACCATACTGTCAGATATGCCCTGCACGGCTTATATGTCCTATGTTTGGACTGATAAAGCCGGGATGGAAGGACTTTGAGACAGCAGTTACATCAATGTTCACAATCCTTGCATGGCTGGTTATGGGGATATTTCTTGCTGCTTTTTACTTTGGAAGACGTATATGGTGTCATCTGTGTCCTGTGGGGCTTATAAACTCATTCCTTAACAAAGGGGCAGGGATTGAATTAAAAAAGAAGGCGGTTCGGTGTAATAAATGCGGACTATGTGCTGATGCCTGCCCTATGGGACTTAAGGAGATGTATGAGAAAGATTCTGATGGTATTTATAATCAAAATGGCTGTATTATGTGTTTAAGGTGTGTGGAGATATGCCCAAAAGATGGCTGCCTCTCTGCATCTTTCTTTGGGAAAAAGATAACAGAGTCAAAACTAAAATAAAGGGAACCCATGAAAAAAGAGAATGGCTTCATAAGTGAAGAGTATGTATATGCGATGAAATGCCTTTGGGGTAATAAAAATATTACTTATGATTATAAAAAAGACACAGAGAAATACAGGAATGTCTCTGGTTTAAAAGGTATGGAATTTTTCTATGACGTTATTGCCGAAAGAAAGGTAAAGACAGATAAACCAGTTGTAGGATATTTTTGCAACACTGTCCCGGAAGAAATTATTATGGCAGCAGGCGCAGTCCCTTTAAGGTTATGTAATCAGGATATACAATGTGCAGAAGCAGGAGAAGAGATAATATCCGGTGATATATGTCCTGTAATAAAGGCAATATGTGGCGGTCTTCAAAACGATATAAAAACAGATTTACTAGTTATCCCTGCAACCTGTGACGGCAAAGTGAAATTAGCAGAGATATTAAGCTCTATCTTTGGCAACATCTATTTCATTGATATACCAAGGAACTCTGACTACACAAAGAATATTGACCTATGGGAATCTGCCTATCTTAAATTTTATGAATATATGAAGGACAGGTTTAAAGTAAAAATATCAAGGAAGGAACTTTTAAGTGCCTGTAAGATAACAAATGAAAGGACATCTATATTCAGGAAAATATATAAACTGCGTGCAGAAAAAAAAGGAATTATAAATGCCTTTGACTATTTCACTCTCACCTCTGCATCTTTTTTACTTACAGCTACTGACTGGACAAAATACACAGAAGTTTTATATAACGAACTGCTAAACAGAGAAATAAAAACAAATTACAAAAAACAGATTTTACTCGCTGGCTCTCCAATTGTTTTTCCTAACTTCAAATTATTAGAGATTATGGAAGAGGCAGGATGTTACATCGCTGCTGATACTTTATGTTCGTCATACGGACACCTTTTTGACCCTGTTGAAATAGATGAAGAGACAGAGCCAGGTATTATAAGGACACTAACGCTTAAATATATAGCACCAAGTATATGCCCCTGTTTTTTAGGAATTGATAAACTGATAAATGCAGTCATTGAAAATGTAGAAAAGTATGGGCTTGATGGGGTTATTTATTATAACTTACGTCTATGTAATGTCTTTGAGATGGAGATACCTATTATTAGAAGTGTGCTGAAAGATAAAGGTATCCCCTTCCTTTCCTTAAAGACGGACTTCAGCAGGGAAGACACAGGACAGTTGAAAACAAGGATAGAAGCATTTATGGAGATGTTAGGATGATAAAGGCGGGGATAGATATTGGTTCGGTGACAACTAAGTGTGCAATAGTGAAGGGTGGAGTTATTTACGGAAAGGCGATTACGAGAACATCACTGAATACAGAAATGACTGCTGATAATGTCCTGCAAAGAGCGATAAAAGAAGCAGAGATTAAGGAAGAGGAGATAGATGAAGTTATATCTACTGGCTATGGAAGAAGACAGTTTAAAAAAGCAGGCAGGTTTATTACAGAGATATCAGCGGTAGCAAAGGGGGGATATATCCTGAACGGGAAGAAGAGATGTCTTATTGTAGATGTAGGTGGACAGGACACAAAGGTGGTTGAAGTAGATGATAAAGGAGAAGTAGTTGACTTCCTTATGAACGATAAGTGTGCTGCGGGGACTGGAAGATTCCTTGAGATTATGGCTGATGTCCTTGAAACAGATATGGATGGTTTTTCATCCCTTGCAATCTCCTCCAGAAAACCAGTAAAGATTAATTCAACCTGTAGTGTATTTGCTGAAAGTGAGGTAATCTCACTTATTACATCATCAGCACCAAGGGAAGATATAGCAGCAGGGCTTTTTAATTCCATTGCCTCAAGAATTGCTACAATGGTAAGACAGTTTAGCCATACTGACAGGATATTATTCTGCGGTGGAGGGGCAAGGATTCCTGCTTTAAAATACTATCTTGAAAAAACGATGGCAAGAGATATTATTGTTTTGCCTGAACCGCAATTTGTAGTTGCATATGGAGCAGCAATAACAGAGTAATCTTTTCCTTCCTATCCCCCCTACCCCACACCCTCTGGATATTGGATGGCAGGTCTTACTTTTTACATTCCCCCGACAACGGTGCAATATATCACGGGTTGTAGCGGTGTGATTTATCACACAATTCGTGGCATAAATGCCACCGCTACAGAAATCCCCTAAGTTGTCCTCCACTGAAGATAAGAATAAAGAAGCAAAGTGGTAGGCCGCGCAGGACTCGAACCTGCCACGCCCGCCTTAAAAGGGCGGTGCTCTGCCAGATGAGCTAGCGGCCCAGTAAACTTCAGAAATAAATATTATAATACAAAATCTAAAAAAGGTAAAATATCTTTCTTAAAAACAATCTCTCTAAAATTGTATTTTCTATTAATAATTGACATAGGTGGTAATTTGGAAATAGATAAATGAAGCACAAATTGCTTGAAATGGAAATATGTATCAGGACAAGTTATAAAAATATTGTATAATATTCTGTATATTTAGAATGAGGAGGAAGAAAAATGGAACAGACAGTTATTAATATTCATACAAAGTTTCAGATTGGCAAGATTGATGAAAGAATTTTTGGTGGATTTCTTGAGCATTTAGGAAGGGCTGTATATGAAGGTGTATATGACCCGAAAAGTGCAAAGGCAGATGAAGATGGGT
>JAMWCZ010000088.1 GCA_023819225.1 Candidatus Omnitrophota bacterium | reverse complement strand
CTGAATTATTACCTGATATTGATATTCTTATAACTGATTATTCTTCTATATTTATTGATTTTCTAATCCTGGATAGGCCAATTATATTTACGCCTTACGATAGAGAAGAATATGAAAAAGAAGGAGGGTTGTTATATAACTATGATGAAATTACCCCAGGACCTAAAGTTAAAACACAAAGGGAATTTCTATACTGGATAGAACAGTTTGTTAAAAATCCAGAATTGTTTAAGCAAGAGCGAAATAAGATAAAAGAAATTTTTTTTACTTTCTATGATGGGAAATCTCATGAGCGAATATATACAGAATTAAAAAAACTTAATCTTTAGATACTTTTCGGTAAGAGATTATTTTCTCATAGATAGAGATTATTTGTTTTCCAATTGCCTCGTATGCGTATCTATTTTTAGCATCAAGGGAGATTTTTTGTCTGTCATATCTATCTGCATTGTCCATCATATAAAGCATTGCCTGTGCAAGTTCTTTAGGATTGTCTGGCTCTACAAGAATTCCATTGGTTTCATTTATTATCTCCGGTATTCCTCCTACTTTTGTAGCAACAACTGGTAATCCACAGGATAAAGATTCAAGTAAAACACATGGAAGGTTTTCATATTTACTTGGCAGAACAAAGAAATCAGATGTCTGCATCAGATATGCTATCTCTTTTTTTTGTTTTCCACCAAGAAAGTGTATAAATTTATCAAGTGATAAATCACTCACCATCTTTTGATATTCCTTTAATTTTTCTCCTTCTCCCACTATATCAAGTGTCCAGCCCTGACGGATATTATGAATGACTTTGCAGGCATTGATTAGGTTAGGAATATTCTTCTTGGGATGCATAGCAGCGACACATAAAACCTTCTTTATTCCTGACATATTCTTCATTTCAGGGTTATAATAAAAATTATCAGAAACAACATTAGGAACTATCTCAAAACTTCCATTAATACCATAAGAAAGAATATCTTCTTTTAACGAATTGCTTACAGGCAAAACCAAATCAGCATTTTCAATACCTGTTTTTGCCATCTTCAGTTTTTTCTTATTTATTGTCTTCCTGGCATAACCTGAATAATGCTCAGTGAAAACATAAGGTATGTTATATCTCTTTTTTATAATGTAAGCTGGAATCCCTGTCTTATATAAATTGGCATGGATAATATCAGGTCTAAACCCCTCAGATAAAAGTTTTTCAAAACCAATAACAATCCCTTTTATATAAGAATTATAGGAAGGAAGCAGAGGAATCTCTCTGTATGAAAACCTTAAAACCTTTAAGTCATCCTCAACAGAAAGAGAAAACCTGTACCTCTCTCTCTGCCACCTTTTTCCTTTTCCATGTATAACTGCAACATCACAGAATTTTGCTACTGCAAGTGCGTGTTCCTTTATAAATATCCCGCTATAATTTCCTACTTCAGGAAACCAGCCTGCTATAAAAAGTACCTTCATTGTTTATTCCTTTTTATCTGTAAGAAGAGTGCTTTAAGATAAAGTCCCAACTTCTTTTTGATAAATATCCTTGTATGACAATTTTTAAGATGAGTTATTGCAAGTTTTAATTCTCCTGTGTTTATACACACTTTAGCAGATTTTAACCTCAATCTGTTCGCATATTCTCTTATATGTTTTTTTCTTTTCTCTGGCATATTAGGATTGCTTTTCAAATATTCTTCAATTGTATCCACAGCTCTGTATTTCTCAACTTTGTATGTCTTTACCACCGACCCTGGAACATCCTTATAATATGTCGCTCCAATGTATCTACTGAATGCAACAGGATACCTTAAAGCAATTCTCGCCCACATATCAAGGTCTCCTCCCTTCTTTACCCCTTCTGGGAAATAACCAACCATATCAAATACATACTTAGGTATCGCTACAGCACTTGTGCATACAGGAGATGTGCCATATACACAACTCTTAAAATAGTCAGGAATAAGCCCTTCCCAATCACCTTCCGGTATAAACCAGAACTTCGGCATCTTTATCTTATCCCCCTCTCTCTCTTCATAGGCAGTTGCATATCCACCCGCAGAAGGAAATTTATCCCTTAACCTTAATACCGTCTCTAAAAACTTATCCTTCCACTCATCATCAGCATCTAAAAATGCAATAAAATCACTCCTTGCATTCCTTATTCCTTCATTCCTTGCCCTATGCCCACCCGGAGACGGACTATCCCGGTGTATAAGACGTATCCTACTATCCCTATATCCTTCAACAACCTTCTCACTGCCATCTGTGGAACCATCATTTACTACTATTACCTCAAAGTCATGAACTGTCTGGAATAAAACTGACTCTATCGCCCTCCCTACATAGTTCACCTTGTTATATAAAGGAATTACTACTGAAACAATTGGCATATTATCTCTTCCTCTTATTTTCACCCACAATTTTTACATCTTATTCTTTACTTCCTCACTTTACTTTTTACCACATCCATTGTTATCAGTTCCTCTTCAAAATATAAAAAAGTAATAATGGAGATAAACCTACAAGTTTTTTTAACGCCTTCCAATTTAGAGGATATTCTATATATGCTTTATAAAAACATCTCATAGCATCAGATATTTTATGCAGGCGTTTATATCTTTGTCCTAATTTATAAAACCATTTACTTCTTTCTTTATTAGATAATCTATTATAATGCTTCTGAATAAACAATTCAATAAATTTTAGTACTGGTAGTTTATAAGTATTAGTTATAGAGTTTCCCTCATAATTGTATATCACAAGCGGCTCAGAAAAACCTTTACATTTACAAGTATCTTTCAAACGGCACATATAATCCACATCCTCTACCCAGATGAATTCCTCATAAAAAAGACCTACCCTTTCAATAACACTCCTTTTTATCATAATCTGTTGGACTAAGAAGTTCCAGTTACTTATATAAGGAGTCCATAACGAAAGTTTGCCATCTTCTCCTTTTCTCCAAACACCACAATAAACTACATCAGTTTCATTACTCTGTTCAAGAAAAAACTCCACTTGTTTTTCAATCTTTTCAGGTAAATATTCATCATCTGAATCAAGGAACGCAATAAAAGCACCTCTGGAAATTTTCATTCCTGTATTTCTTGCTGCTGCTACTCCTTTATTTTCATTATGCCTTAAATATTTTATTCTTGGGTCGTTAAAATTATCCACAACACTTTTTATATCTTCAGTAGAACCATCATCTACAACTATTATTTCAATGTCTTTATATGTCTGATTTATAACACTATTAAGTGTTCTTGGTAATAAATCTACCCTGTTATAAACAGGTATAATTATACTTACAAGGGGTTTGTTTTCACCTTCCATTATATACCTCTTCATATACTTTAATTGTTTCCTTTGCTGTCCTTTCCCATGTAAACTGTTTTGCCCTTTCCAGTCCTTTTACCTTTAATCTCTCCCTCAGTTTTTCATCTGAAAGCAACCTTTCCATATTTTCCGCCATTTCATCTACATTATAAGGATTTATAAGTATACCTGCATCACCTGCTACTTCTGTTAGAGAAGAGGTATTTGATGTTATTACAGGACAACCGCAGGCCATCGCCTCAAGTACAGGAAGTCCAAATCCCTCGTAAAGAGAAGGATATATAAAAAACTCTGCTGCACTGTAAAGATAAGGAAGGTCTTCTACCGGAACATAACCAGTAAAAATAATATCTTCTTTTATATCTGATGGTAACCTTTCAAAAATTTTAAACCATTCACCATACTTTTTAATCTTACCGAAAGATACTATCTGACAATCATTATTTTTCCTTATCTTTTCAAAAGATAAAAGTATTCTTGCAAAATTCTTTCGTGAAGGGACAACAGGAGAAGAGAGAATAAACTTTTTTGAGATTTTATATTTATCAAGCATATCATTTCTTTTCTCTCGCGGATAGAAAATTTCATCCTTTCCTAAATATATAACACTTACACTGGAAGGGTCAATAGATAAATATTTAATCATATCGTTCTTTGACGCATATGACACCGTTATAATTCTATCTGATTTAAATAATGCATCCATCAGAAATTTTCTACCCTTTTTGTATTCTTCGGGTATCAAAAGATTGGCATAAATATCTGATAACAAGGGAATAATATCATGAATAGTAACTACTCTTTTTGCTGTAAGTGTCAAAGAAGAAACATTGGAATGGTCAAGATTATGTAATATATCAATTTTTCCTGTAAATAATTCAATGGGTAAATATTTTCTTCCATAATATGAATTAAACCTGTAAATTTTTTTTCTGAAGTTATCCCGTTCTGGAAGGTAAAATTTGATTTTATCAATTTCTTCTTTAAAACCCCTGTACAAAATATTATAAATTAAATATTGGTTTTCTTTATCAATCTTTGCAAGGTTAGATATAAGATAATACTTATACCAGCCAATCCCTGTCTTTTCTCTTGTTATACCATCACAATCAATAGCTATCCTCATTTATCTACAATAAAAATTGTCTTTAAATAAAGATATAACTTCCTGAACAAAAACCTTCTTGTGTGGCAGCTTTTCAAATGTTTCTTTGCCATTTTTATCCTTCCTGCCTTAATACAATGAGCAGCAGAACTTAATCTGAATCTATTTGCATACTCTACTATATATCTTTTTCTTTGTGAAGAAACATCCGTATTATTTTTCAAAAATTCCTCAATAGTATCAACTACCTTAAATCCTTCTAACACCCTCTCCTTCTTTACCACCGACCCTGGAACATCCTTATAATATGTCGCTCCAATGTATCTACTGAACGCAACAGGATACCTTAACGCAATACGTACCCACATATCAAGGTCTCCTCCCTTCTTTACCCCTTCTGGAAAATATCCAACTACATCAAATACATACTTAGGTATCGCTACAGCACCTGTCCATACAGGAGATGTGCCATATACACAACTCTTAAAATAATCAGGAATAAGCCCTTCCCAATCACCTTCCGGTATAAACCAGAACTTCGGCACTTTTATCTTATCCCCCTCTCTCTCTTCATATCCAGTAGCATATCCACCCGCAGAAGAAAATTTATCCCTTAACCTTAATACCGTCTCTAAAAACTTATCCTTCCACTCATCATCAGCATCTAAAAATGCAATAAAATCACTCCTTGCATTCCTTATTCCTTCATTCCTTGCCCTATGCCCACCC
>JAMWCZ010000087.1 GCA_023819225.1 Candidatus Omnitrophota bacterium | reverse complement strand
GTGCTATTTGCAAGGACAGAAGGGTTTTTGCCTGCTCCTGAGACAGCCCATGCGATAAGGGCTGTTGTAGAAGAGGCAAAAGATGCACCCGAAGGCAAGGTAATTGTATATAACCATTCAGGACATGGACATTTTGACCTGTCTGCTTATCAGTCATACTTTGAGGGTAAACTTGAGGACTATGAGTATCCTGAGGAGAAGATAAAACAGGCACTATCAGAACTGCCGGATATAGAGTAAAACTGTTTAACTTTTGAGTTATGCAGATAAAGATATGTGGATTTACCAGAAAGAAGGATATAGATGAGGCAGTTTCACTTGGTATTAAAATTATAGGACTGAACTTTTATCATAAGAGTCCAAGGTATATAACGACTGAGAAAGCAAAAGAGATTTTAATAGGTCTTGATAAGAATATTAAAGTTATTGGTGTCTTTGTAGAACCAGATGAGAAATACCTATTTCAGATAACAGATGCCTTAAATCTTTCGGGTATTCAACTCCATGGAGATGAGCCACCCTCACTTGTAGAAAAGGTTAAAAGAGAGTTTTCAGAAAAGATAGTTATAAAGGCACTTCGTGTAAAGGATAAAAAAGAGTTAGAGGAAGGGATGAAGAGATATTCGCCTGACTTTTTTCTTTTAGATGCCTATGATGTGTCTATATATGGTGGAACAGGGATAAGGATAAGCCATTCATTACTTGAAGGTGTTTATATACCCTGGGAAAAAGTTTTTCTTGCAGGTGGTATTACCCCGAATAATATAAAGGATGTTTTAATTAAGTTTCACCCTTATGGTATAGATGTTGCTTCAGGTGTTGAAAGTGCTCCTGGTATAAAGGACAAAAACAAAATAAAATTGCTACTTAAAAATATAAAAGAGATGGTAGAAAATGAAACTTCCTGACAGGTATGGTAAATACGGGGTTTTTGGTGGCAGGTTTGCACCTGAGACACTTATCCCAGCACTTGAGGAGTTAGAAAGAGGATATAAGAGTATCTCAAAGGATAAGAGTTTCAGGGAAGAACTTTCTTATCTGCTTTCCGAGTATGCAGGGAGACCAACACCGCTTTATCTTGCAGAGAACTTCAGTAAGGTTATCGGATGTAAGGTGTATCTTAAAAGGGAAGACCTTGCATTTACAGGGGCACACAAGATAAACAACACATTGGGCCAGGTGCTTCTTGCTAAAAAGATGGGTAAAAAACGTATAATTGCAGAGACAGGTGCAGGTCAGCATGGTGTTGCAACTGCAACTGCCTCTGCCCTTTTTGGTATGGAGTGCTGTGTATATATGGGTGAGGTTGACTGTGAGAGGCAGAAACTCAATGTCTACAGGATGAAACTCCTTGGTTCAGATGTTATATCTGTTAAATCAGGAAGCAGGACATTGAAGGATGCAATAAATGAGGCGATGCGGGACTGGATAGCGAATTTTGCTTATACCCATTATGTCATTGGTTCTGTTGTCGGTCCACATCCATACCCTCAAATAGTAAGGGACTTCCAGTCAGTTATTGGTGTTGAAACAAAGAGGCAGATACTAAAAAAAGAAAAAAGATTGCCTGACTATCTAATTGCCTGTGTAGGTGGTGGAAGCAATAGTATAGGGCTTTTCTATCCATTCTATAAAAATAAAGGTGTGAGGTTTATAGGTGTTGAGGCAGGGGGTAAAGGGATAAACACATCAAAGAATGCCGCAACACTCTGTAGGGGGGATAAGGGTGCTCTGCACGGCAGTTTTTCATATATCTTACAGGATAGATACGGACAGATAAACCAGACACATTCTGTTTCAGCAGGGCTGGATTATCCTGGTGTTGGTCCTGAACATGCCTTTTATAAAGAAACAGGAAGGGCTGAATACACATATGCCACAGATAATGATGCACTGGATGGCTTTCATATATTAAGTGAGACAGAGGGTATTATCCCTGCATTGGAGTCAGCACATGCAATTGGCTGGGTTATAAAAAATAGAAAGCAGTTTAAGAAAGATGATATTGTAGTGGTATGCCTCTCCGGTAGGGGTGATAAGGATGTTGCCGAAGTGGCATCTATTGAAGGTGTTTTATAAAAAATGAACAAGATAGATGAAAAGTTTAAGAAGTTAAAGGGAAAAGGAGAGAAGGCATTGATTGCCTACTTTACTGCAGGTTTGCCTTCTACCAAAGGAACGGTTGAAATTATAAGGAAGGCAGAGAAATCAGGGGTTGATATTGTGGAGATAGGAATTCCCTTCTCAGACCCGATTGCGGATGGACCTATAATTCAGTATGCATCACACATCTCACTTGAAAAGGGGACAAATACAGATACGGTCTTTGAGATATGCAGAGAACTGGGAAAGTCAATAAATATCCCATACCTTTTGATGACTTACTATAATCCTGTGTATAGATACGGGATAGAAAAATTTTCAAAAAGGTGTGCCCAAACAGGCGTTTCAGGTATTATAATCCCTGACCTTCCTTTTGAAGAGAGTAAAGATGTAAGAGAGGCACTTAAAAAGCAAAATGTATATCTTATCAATCTCCTCACTCCTTTTACACCTGAAAAGCGGGCAAAAAAGATTATAAAGGCATCCAGTGGCTTTATATACTTTATTACATCAGCAGGGGTGACAGGCCCAAGAGAAAAATTTTCAAAAGAGATGTGGGATAAACTTAAAATAGTGCAGGAGATAAGCAGTATTCCTGTGGCATCTGGTTTTGGTATATCTGATGCAGAGCAGGTGAAGCGTCTGAGAGAATATGTAGATGGTGTTATTATAGGGAGTTTTTTTGTAAAAAAGATTATTGATGGTAAAATAGAAGAACTATGGAAAGAAATAAGGGAAATAAAAAAGGCACTGGTAGGGGAAAACTGAAGAAGATAGTGCTTGGTATTATATGCCTTGCAATCATAGGTGCAGGTGTCAACTTCTATTTCAAGTATCTTGAAGAGAAAAAGAGACAGATGGAACTTGCTGAAAAGCAGAGGCAAGAAGAACTTGAGAAAGAAAGGCAGAGGAAACTTCTTGAAGAAAAAAGGAAGGAGTTTGAAAGGTTAGTTGCTGAAATGAAGAGGTATTATGAAGCAGGTAACTTTGAAAAGGCAAGAGAGATTGCCTATAAAGCGCTGGAACTTGCTAAACAGTATGGATTTAATACAGATGAGATTTATAAACTCCTTCACCTTATGAAAGTTGCTGAATATACAAGGATGCTGAAAGGACTTGAAGAGTTAAACAAGGACATCTATAAGTACTTCTATGTAAGGGAAGAAGTGTTAAAGGTGCCTGTAATAAAAGGGCTGGAAGATTTAAGAGATAGTATCTTGAGAAAGACATATGAGAATGAATATTCTGTAAACCTTATACTGGCTAAAGATAATGCTATTAAAGGGATGAAAGCAGAAAACCCCCTTTATTATTATCTTATAAGCCGTGATTACCTTGACAGGGCGGTTGTCATCCGTAAAAAATATCATATTGCTGTTTCTCCGGAAGAAGAAGGTGTAAGACGCCACCAGAGAGAGTTGTTCTTTTATTCAGAAAAGGTAAAGGAAGAAACTATTCCTTCTAATCTATAAGTAATGGATAAGAGAATTGTTAGAATAGGGATTTTAGGGTGTGGAACTGTTGGCAGTGCAGTTATAAAATCCCTTCTCAAAAATAGAAAATCCTTAAAGGAAAAAACAGGGGTTAATTTTATTGTCTCAAAGGTATGTGATAAGGATATAAAAAAGCGCTGTCTATTCCCTTCACTCTTTACACCCAATCCAGAAGATATTATAAATTCACCTGAAATAGATATAGTTGTGGAACTCATTGGGGGGACAACTGTCGCCTTTGATTTGCTTAAATCAGCAATTGATAATAAAAAGTCAGTTGTTACAGCAAACAAGGCAGTTATATCAGAAAAAGGGAAGGAACTGTTCAGGTCTGCAGAAGAAAAGAATGTCCATATTGGATTTGAAGCAAGTGTTGCAGGTGCTATACCTATTATAAAAACGATAAGAGAAAGTTTTGTAGGAAGCAATATCCTGAAGATATATGGTATTCTTAATGGAACCACAAACTATATCCTTACAGAGATGTTTAAAAACTCTGTAAATTTTTCCACTGCGCTTTCAATGGCTAAAAGTTATGGATATGCTGAGGCAGACCCTTCACTGGATATAAAAGGGATTGACACAGCACACAAAATATCCATCCTTTCCACACTTGCCTTCAGCAGATATATCCACTGGAAGGATGTTTATGTTGAAGGCATTGAAAATATTGAGTCATTGGATATAAACTTTACTGCAGAGTTTGGCTACAGGATTAAACTCCTTGCTGTTGCAAAGAGAGAAAAAGATAACCTTGAGATACGGGTCCATCCGACACTACTTTCTTCAAAACACCTTCTTTCTTTTGTGGATGGTGTCTATAATGCTGTCTATCTTGAAGGTGATATGTTCGGGAAGTCCCTGCTTTACGGAGAAGGGGCTGGTGGTTGTGCTGCAGGGAGTGCAGTTATTGCTGATATAGTTGATATCGGGAAAAAATTGGTGCATAACAATCTCCCCTGTAAAGTCATTGCTTCAGAAGATAGAAATCTGAAAGTCCTGCCGATAGAGGAGATAAACACAAGGTATTACTTCAGATTTACAGCCCTTGATAGACCAGGTGTCCTTGCAGGGATTGCAAGGGTTCTCGGAAACCATAATATAAGTATCGCATCTGTCATTCAGAAGGAAGAAAGCCCTGAGAAGGCAGTTCCCATTCTTATGCTGACCCATCAGGCAAAAGAGGTATCTGTAAGAAAAGCCATAAAAGAGATAAATAACCTTCCATTCATCAAAAGTCCCACACGTCTTCTCCGTGTGGAAGAGTAAAAAATTTTTCTTCTCACCTTATCTCCTCTCTTAGGAGAGGCAAGGGAAAGAAGATAGGTAACCTTCAAACTGGCTGGGGGACTAGGACTTGAACCTAGACGCCGAGATCCAGAGTCTCGTGTCCTACCATTAGACGATCCCCCACTATAATAAACTTAAAATCAGAAACTCTAAACTCCAAACAGATTCACACCGCTTTCTCTATACCTGCTACTCTTGGTTATTCTCTCTTACGAAAGGTTATCCTGTACTCATCCCCTTCTTTTGCAATCAGTATATGTCCTTCTCTTCCTAACCATCCTAAACTTAACATCACAAGGTCCCGTTCCCTCTTTATCGCTTGTGCAATCTGGG
>JAMWCZ010000086.1 GCA_023819225.1 Candidatus Omnitrophota bacterium | reverse complement strand
TCCGCTGTGTATATTATATCAAAGTAATCCTTTATATTCAATCTTTCAAGCACAGGGATGACAGAAAAACTTGCTCTGTTTGTAGCAACTGCTATATAAAAATTTTTCTTTTTTAGGTATATCAACAATTCTTCTGCCCCTTCCATCAATTTTACATTCCCATCAAGAAATCTTATGTGGTTATCCCTATATAAGGAAATAAACGAAGCAATATCTTTTTCTTTCACAATCCTTCCTGCAAGGTCTTTATCTCCTCTACCTACAACCCTTTTAGCAGTTTCAAGAGAAACTGATGGATACCCTAACCTTTTAAGACAATAATTGATTGTATCCCTTATCGCTTTATAAGCATCTATCAGTGTCCCATCAAGGTCAAATATAGCAATCTTCCTTTCCATTATGGCTATTAAATTACACTAAACCTTTTTATATGTCAATTGTCTAAACAAGTGAAAAGGAGGTGAGAAAAATGAAAAAGAATGTAATAATCCTGACAGGAATTTTGATAATGTCCTTAACAGGACTTGTATATGCCCAGCAGATCCAGAATCAACAGAAAACAAGAGAACGGCTTAGAAATGCTATGGAGATAAGACGTGAGATGCGTGAAATAGAGAGACAGACAATAGAAAGTGATGCAGAACTGCAAGGTATAATGGATAAAATAAGAGAACTTCATATACAACTCAGAGAAAAACTGGACGCAAAACTGGCAAATAATTCAGAATATCAGCAGTTGAAAAAACAACTGGATGAGATACGTGAAGAGTGGAAAGTAAATGAGCGGGGGGGATTTACACCTCCACCAGGGACAGGGTCTAAACCACCGGCAGGTCCTAAAAAACAAAGATGAATTGACAAGCATAGACAGAGAAAAGGGATGGGATCTAATTCCATCCCTTTTCTTTTTTCCTGTTTTGATATATTATATTTTTTATGACAGGAGTAGACATAACTATTTCTATTATTTTTCTAAGTGGACTTTTACTTGGTATTATAAGGGGATTTGTAGGAAGTGTCTTTGATGTTATCGGAACTGGTGTAGGTATATTAATTGCCTCGCAGGTTTACAGAGCACCTGCAACTCTTTTTGAAAGATTTAATATTACAGGTAATGCTGTAAACCTTGTCTGTTTTCTTTTTACATCACTTATCTTTGTCTTTGTATGCACTTTCTTCCTTGACATCTTAAGAAAACGGGTTGAATATAAACATATCATTGATAGGATTCTTGGGATATTCCCTGGCACAGTAGAAGGGATGCTCCTTACAGGTATAGTCCTCATAGCAATGAGTGTCTCATTTAATTCAGCGATGGAAGTTCAACAAAGCAGATTGTCAAAATATATTCTAAAATTTTTACCACCTATATATGAAAAGACAGACCCCTGGAAAATAAATATTCCCAAGATGGTGTATATACCCGCTAAATATCCTAACGAGTTCAATAGTGAAAATAAAGAGATATACTTCAAAAAAATAAACTTCTCTCAATGGGCTGGTTTTACCTGTATGGAGTGTGGTGGTAAGGTAAGATTTGATGGATATTTTTTAAGGATAGGGGCTGCAGTTGTTCCAAAATTTACCTGTGAAGGTTGTGGGAGGATATCTGATGGTTGTCAAACATATGAAGGGTTTCATAAACTTTACAACACCTGCCCTGTAGAAATGGCAAGACAGAAGGCAAGATTTGACTGTGGTAGATGGCCTAACCATAAACTCATATCTCCTAAAGGTCCCTGCCCTGTTGATGGAAAATCACTTGATATATGGGAATGGGAACCACCCACATCCTATTAAATTCCAAATTTAAAACTATAATCTCACGATTCCTATCTTAAAGAAACTGTAGGAGGTTAAAGAAACTGTAGGAGGTTAGCGTCAGAAAGCACTTTACTTATGAAACCCTCTCCCTTGATGGGAGAGGGTATGGGTGAGGGTGAGTTTTTGAAAAGTTGTCCCCCTCAACCTACACCTTCTCCTACAAGAGGAGAAGGAAATAGAACTTTCTGATGCTAATAGGGTCCAAGAAACTTAAAAGGACGTCTCAATTATTTAGCACCACCAAGGAGTTTTACAATCTCTTTTCCAAAACTTTCTGCTGCATCAGGTCCATTGGCTGTAATAATCTTTCCATCAATAACAACAGACCTGTTTACACAGACAGCCCCTGCATTCTTCAATGTATCAAGTTCACTCGGATAGACAGTCGCCTTCTTCCCTTTTAATATCCCAGCCCTTGCCAGAATTCCAGGAGCGATACAGATAGCACCTACCACCTTATCTTTTTGATATGCTTCTTTTGCCAGATTCAACGCTGTCTTATCTATAAAGTAATCAGCAGCCCCTGGACCACCTATAAAGATAATGGCTTCATATTCATCAACTTTTACATCTTTGAGGGATATATCTGCCTGTGTAGTACCTCCCAGCTTACCTCTCGCAAGTCCTGCTTGTGCAGAAGCAGTAATAACCTTATAGCCGGCTGTTTCAAGGATTTGCTTTGGTTTAAAATACTCTTCATCCCGGAATCCATTCTGGGCAATTATTAAGAGTACCATAAGCACCCCCTTTATTGCTGCTAATACCATTTTTATCTCCTTTCATATAATACCTTCTTTTATTTTAAAAAGTCAATACTATACCATACCACTGCGGGGGCGGGAAAAATTCCGCCCCCGCAGTGGTACAATTTACAAAAATCTGAAATATCGGTATAATCTGTTAATAACAGAAGTTCCCTGTTATAGGCAAAACAGATGAAGATAAACGGGTTTTATTTTATTACGGACTCAACCCTTACAAAAAGTTCAGTTATTGAGGATGTAAAGGCAGCAGTGAAAGCAGGGGTAAAGGTAGTACAGTACAGGGAAAAGTATAAATCAGCGAAAGAGATGGTTAAAGAAGCATTGGAAATAAAAAGAATATGTGAGGGTAAATGCCTGTTTCTAATCAATGACCGTATAGATATCGCTATGGCTATAGATGCAGATGGAGTACACTTAGGACAGGATGATATACCCTGTTTATATGCAAGAAAACTTTTAGGTAGGGATAAAATTATTGGGATAACTGTTCACAATACAGAAGCGGCTTTGACAGCAGAAAGAGATGGAGCTGACTATTTAGGTGTATCTCCAATATTTGCAACAAGAACAAAAAAAGATGCAATGCCTCCACTTGGAGTTGAAATAATAAGAGAGATAAAAAAAGTAGTAAATATACCTGTAGTTGCTGTAGGTGGAATAAACCTTGATAATCTTACTTCTGTCCTTGAGGCAGGTGCTGATGGTATATCAGCGGTCTCAGTGGTAGTTTCAAGTGATAATGTGGAAAAGGAATGTAGAAGATTTATAAAGGCAATCTCTGAATTTTATAAATCCAAAGGTTAAAAATACCTTTCAATAATATCTCTTATATCCTTTCTGTCTTCTTCAGAAAAAACTATATCTCCTGCCTTTACATTCTCTTTTACCTGCGATGGATTTCTTGCTCCTACAAGTGCGTGGGTACATCCATCCTGATGTAAAACCCAGGCAATGGCAAGTTGAGAAAATGTAATATTATACTTTTCTGTGAATGGTTTTAATTCTGAAAGCATCTTCTGAACCTTTACTCTATTTTCCAATGTAAAGAGTGGATGGTCTTTTCTATGGTCACCTTCTGAAAATTTTTTATCAGGACTAACTTTTCCTGTAAGTAGTCCTCTTGCAAGTGGAGAATAGGCAAGGAAGGCAATGTTATTCTTTTGACAATATGGTAAGTTATCTGATTCTTTGTTTCTGTCCAGCATACTATAACTCTCCTGGTCTGAATCAATCTGCCCTACCCTTCTATATTCATCCATCTGAGAGGTTGTTGCATTACTTACACCGATTGCTCTTATCTTACCCTCTTGTTTCAGTTTTAAAAGTTCTTTCATCGTCTCCTCTATTGGAGTTGTAGGGTCCTGCCAGTGTGTCTGATAAAGGTCAATATAGTCAGTTTCCAGCCGTTTCAAACTTCCTTCTATCTCTTCCCTGATGGATGAAGGAGCAAGATACTTAAAAACTTTTATCTCTCCACCTTTTTTAGTGATAACACTGCCATCAGAGAAGAAATGAAACGCACCTGCCTCTTTATCCCATACAAGTCCGCACTTTGTAG
This sequence comes from Candidatus Omnitrophota bacterium, assembly GCA_023819225.1. GTDB lineage: Bacteria > Ratteibacteria > UBA8468 > B48-G9 > JAFGKM01 > JAAYXZ01. The sequence continues at coordinate 1,138 of JAMWCZ010000086.1, read as the reverse complement.
CAAGGACAACCTTACCACGCATTCCTTTTATCGCCTTTCCTACAATCTCTTCTGAACGACCAAACCCATATACAGGGGCAGTATCAATAAGATTTATACCACTATCAACAGCGGTCTTTATCGCATCTATCGCTTCTTTTTCTTCAGCACCACCCCACATCCAGCCACCAATAGCCCACGCACCAAAACCCACAATTGATGCATTTATTCCGGACTTCCCAATTTCTCTATATCTCATACTTCTACTATTTATTTTCCAAACGACGCAATAACCTCTTCTGTTATATCTTTTCCACCTGCAATAAGAGCATTCTGGTCAACAACATAGGTATAACCTTTCTTCTTTGCATATTTTCCAACATCTTCTTTCATCTTATTAAACGCCTCTTCCTGAAGTTGCATCGCTACTACCCTCATCTGTTGCTGCATCTGTATCTGTGCATTTGTCTTTTCTTCTTCATTCTCTATTCCCTCTATCTTCTTCTGCATCTCACCTGCCTGTGTTTGAAATTTTTCCATTGCCTCTCTAAATGCAGGATGTGATTCAAACACCCTTCCAGTATCTATTGAAACAATCTTTATATCTGCTGCGCTACTCCTTCCTGCCATACACAAAAAGAAAAACAGAAAAGAAACCATTACTACAAATACCATATACTTCTTTCCCAATTTATCCATCAGAATCCCCCTTTTTTTGTCCATATATATTAACACAAATTTCTCCTACATCAAAAAATATGCACAGACAGGGTTCATAGGTAACAATTTCTCCTCTAATTTTTTGTTAGAGTTTTATTGTACTGTTTTATATCATATTTGGCAGCCAGGTTCATTGCACAATTCGTCGCATAAATGCGACCACTACAAAAATCTTTTCCATGTCCCCTATTCCCTTTTAGGGCAAATGTTTCACAAATAATGTACTTTTTTATGCTAACCTATTATGATACATCAGAGGAGTATTTAACTATTACAAGTGGGTTATAATCTTCTAAATATTAATTATCTTGAGGGGGGAGTATTTTATTTTTTTCTTTTTCTGAAAGGGACTCCACATTTTTGAGTTTTGCCTGAATCTGCCGGGTTCTTGTTCCTACAAGTGTTTCTATATCTTTTCCTGCTCCTTCTATCTTCTCCT
>JAMWCZ010000085.1 GCA_023819225.1 Candidatus Omnitrophota bacterium | reverse complement strand
GATAACGGGCTTTTTCAATAAATCTCCTGCATATTTACCGAGGTCTGTAATTGTCCCTGTCCCTGCTGTTATGATGGCATCTGCCTTTTGACAAGCAGAAAGTATACCACTTATGTATTCCTGCCTTGCAGTGACCCGTTTTTCTTTTAAAGGATAGATAGTGTGAGTTATTACATTAAAACAGGTTTCCAGTGCCTTTTTACACCTTTTTCCCATAACTTCCCATACAATATTATCAGTAATAAGGCATATACTTTTTATATCTGGGATAAGAGACAAAACAAAAGAAGGGAGTTGGTTTATAGCCCTCTTTTCAATTGCTTTTACAGGGATAGTATGAATCCGTCCACAGAACTCACATACAAAACTCTTTCCTAAATATTTATATATATCCATTTCTTTATTTTATCAGAACAGGCCAAGGAAATCCAATATTTGATATTACAGATAGTTTCTTTTATAATACTTTACATTATGTGGAAAAAGACATTTGCATCAATCTTTACAGCACAGATATTATCAATGATTGGTTTTTCATTTGCGCTTCCTTTTCTGCCATTTTTTATATCAGAACTTGGCATATCTGATAAAGGACAACAGGCATTCTGGGCAGGAATAGCGATAGGAGTAAGCGGTATAACATTTGCAATATTTTCTCCTCTATGGGGAGTTCTTGCTGACAGATATGGCAGGAAAGTGATGGTATGCAGGTCAATGTTTGGAGGAACTCTCGTTCTTCTTTTAATGTCCATTGTCCGAACAGTAGGACAGCTTGTTGCCTGCCGGTTGTTGCAGGGTATCTTAACAGGGACAATATCTGCAAGTATTGCCCTTGTTGCCAGTGTTACTCCAGAAGAGAGGAGTGGATTTACGCTCGGTATGATGCAGGCCGCTGCCTACATAGGGACCACGATAGGCCCTCTTTTTGGAGGAGTTCTTGCAGACCTTTATGGATATAGAATAGCATTCAGAGCAGGGGCACTTCTAATACTTGCAGGAGGACTCCTTGTCTTGCTTGGAGCAAAGGAGTCATTCACCCCTCCTGTCTCTGACGGGAAAAACCATTCTCCGGGATTTCTTGAGATACTTACCACCAGTGGTTTTCTGATGGCGGTTATGATACTTTTTGGGGTCCAGTTCAGCAATTCTATGATAAGTCCTTCATTCCCCCTTATTGTAAAGGATATCCTTCCATCACCAGAAAAACTTAATAGCATCACAGGAACAATACTTGCTGCATCTGCATTAGCAGGGGCTTGCTCTGCTGCTTTGCTCGGGCATACAGGAGACCGACTTGGCCAGAAAAAGGTGCTGATTTTCTGTGCAATTGGTGCATCTTTATCTTCAGCAGGACACTTTTTTGCCTCCAGCATACCTTTGCTTTTTGTTGTTCGTATAATATTCGGACTGAGTGTCGCAGGGATGATACCAGCTGCCAATGCCATCATCTATAAAATCATTGACAGAGAATATATTGGCAGGGCATATGGTATAGCAACTTCCATCAGTATGATTGGATTTGGCCTTGGAACTTTTTCCGGTGGGACACTTGCACGACTGACAGGCCTTCGTATTCCCTTTCTTGCAGTTGCTTTTCTCCACTTGCTTCTCGCATCTATGATAAGGTCGTTTAAAAAAATTAAAAACTGAATCTTCAGAGACACAAAGTTTATTTTAGCAGGGTGAAAACTATTTTTTATTTTTTGAAATTTGTTATATAATACCCTTGAAGAAAATTTTGACAACAAAAATAAACAAAAAACTGTAAGCCCCCTCAAGAGTATATGAAGGGATTCAGGGGTAATGTGCAGCCCCTTACCATCTCCCCAAAGAGAGAGGGAAGACAAAGAAAACAAAGAGAGGGGGTTGAAGGGTTATAAAGAGATAGAATCCTTTTAAGTCAAACTTTTGCAGGAAAAAGCAAAAGTTTATTGACAAAAAAATTTTAACAGGGTAAAATGTAATAAATAAAAAGTTGTAATTATTACAAAAAGGGGGTCCCTGATGTTTGATAGAATAAAAAAGAGGAATGGCGAGATAGTGAAGTTTGAGGCAGAAAAGATAACAAACGCCATATATAAAGCAGGTCAGGCAACGGGTGAGTTCGGCATGGATATTGCTAAAAAACTTACCTTGCGGGTTTTAGACCTTGCGATAGATATCATAGGAGATAAAATTCCCTCTGTTGAAGAAATACAGGATATCGTTGAAGAGGTCTTAATAGCATCCCCCTATAAAAAGACAGCCAAGGCATATATCATTTACAGGGAACAGCATGCAAAATTAAGAGAGATAACCACAAAGGCAAACCTTGACCTTGTTAATCAGTACCTTACAAAGATTGACTGGAGGGTGAATGAAAACAGTAATATGAGTTTTTCTCTTCAGGGCCTTAATAATTATGTTTCTTCTGAGGTAACCAAGACATACTGGCTGAACAGTATCTATCCACCTGAGGTTCGTTTTGCCTATATCAACGGGGATATCCATATCCATGACCTTGGATGTCTTTCTGTATATTGTGTTGGATGGGACCTGCAGGACCTACTTACCGTGGGTTTTAAAGGCGCTGTGGGAAAGGTGGAAAGTAAACCGGCAAAACATTTCAGGACAGCACTCGGGCAGATTGTAAACTTCTTCTATACATTACAGGGAGAGGCAGCAGGTGCTCAGGCATTTTCTAATTTTGATACACTGCTTGCACCTTTTATCAGATACGATGGACTTGGATATAAAGATGTAAAACAGGCACTCCAGGAGTTTATATTTAATGTGAATGTTCCCACAAGGGTGGGATTTCAGAGTCCTTTCACAAATCTTACTCTGGACCTACAAGTCCCTTCCATATACAAAGACCAGCCAGTGATTATAGGAGGCGAGATAAAAAAAGAGACATACAGTGAGTTTCAGCGTGAAATGGATATGTTGAACCGCGCATTTTTTGAGGTAATGCTTGAGGGAGATGCAAAGGGAAGGGTCTTTACATTTCCTATACCCACATATAACATCACAAAGGATTTTGACTGGGACAATGGAAATACAGAACTTCTATGGAAGGTAACGGCAAAATACGGAATACCTTATTTCAGCAATTTTATAAATTCTGATATGCGACCAGACGATGTCCGTTCAATGTGCTGCCGGCTTCGTTTGGAAACAACAGAACTTAAAAACAGGGGAGGAGGCCTTTTTGGAGCAAATCCGCTTACCGGAAGCGTTGGTGTTGTCACTATCAATATGCCACGCCTTGGGTATCTTGCAAAATCTGAGGAGGATTTCTTCAAACGCCTTGAGGACTTAATGGTAATATCAAAGGAGTCCCTTGAAATAAAGAGGAAAATTATAGAAAAACTGACAGATGAAGGGCTCTATCCATATTCTGCATTTTACTTGAGAAATATAAAGGAAAGGTTTGGGAAGTACTGGACAAACCATTTCTCAACGATTGGAATTATAGGGCTGAATGAGACCTGTATAAATCTCCTTGGTAAGGATATAGGCACACCTGAAGGTAAGACATTTACAATCAGGGTGATGAAGTTTATGAGGGAAAAACTACTTGAATTCCAGGAGGAGACAGGCAACTACTATAACCTTGAAGCAACCCCTGCAGAGGGGACAAGTTATCGGCTTGCAAAATTAGATAAGACAAAATACCCTGACATTCTATGTGCAAATGAGGAGGAATATAGAAAGGGAGCAGAACCTTTCTACACGAATTCTTCTCATCTTCCTGTAAATTATACAGATGATATCTTTGAAACCCTTGAACTTCAAGATGAAATACAGTGTCTCTATACAGGAGGAACTGTTATACATCTGTTTACAGGAGAAAAGATAGACAGTCCTGAAGGTGTAAAAAAACTTGTAAGGGTTATCTGCGAAAGATTTAAACTTCCTTACTTTACTATCACTCCAACATTTTCAGTGTGTCCTGAACACGGGTACACCAAAGGAGAAGTTTATCACTGTGAAAGATGCGGAAGGGAGACAGAGGTCTATTCAAGAATAGTAGGATACTTAAGACCGGTGAGCCAGTGGAACAAAGGTAAGGTAGCAGAATTCAGGATAAGAAAGACATATGTGCTGAAATGAAGATAGGCGCATTACAGAAAACATCCCTTATTGAATTCCCGGGTAGAATCAGTTGTATTGTCTTTGTTCAGGGGTGCAACTTGAGGTGCCCTTACTGCCATAACCCGGAACTTGTTCTTCCGGAAAAATATCTTCCTCTACTTTCTACTTCAGAAGTAATGGGTTTCCTTGAAAGGAGGAAAAAGTATCTTGACGGCGTGGTTATAACTGGAGGAGAACCCTTCACTGATAGCGACCTTCTACCCTTTGTTAAGAATATAAAAGAGCTGGGATATTCTGTTAAGATAGATACCAATGGAAGTTTTCCTGAGGTAATAAAAAATATGATGGCAGGAAATCTTGTTGATTACATAGCAATGGATGTGAAAGGACCTTATGAAAAGTATGAAGTCATGGCAGGCGTAAAGGTAGATATGTCAAAGATAAAAGAAAGTATCTCTTTGATTAAGGGCTCTTCCATACCTTATGAGTTCAGAACAACAGTAGTAAAGGAGATGCTTGAAATCTCTGACTTTGAAGGGATAGGAGAACTTATCAAAGGAGCAAAACTTTTTTATCTTCAACATTTCAAACCATCAAAAGCAGTTGACACTATAACACTTTCCTACCATACATATTCAGATGAAGAGTTTGAAGAGATAAGAATGACTATGTTAAAGTATGTTGAGAGATGTGAAATAAGGTAAAGGAGAGAACAGATATGGGTATAACAAAAACAGACCAGTTGTTTGAGGATTTAGAATCAACTCCACTTACTTATGGAGCGGTGATATTAAACAAAGAAAAAATTAAAGAGGTTCTGTCTGCTATATACTCTCTAAATAACCTGAATTCCATAAAAAGTAGGGTGTTTTACTTAAAAAATATTATAACCAATCATAAAAAGGACGAGGAAGGCATCTTAAATATTGATGCAAATGGAGATACGATTTCGTTACGCCGAGATGTTCTAACTTCTGAATTGAGCCAGATTTTAGAATCACAAACACTTGAAAGAGCAAAGTATTACCTAAAGAGATTAGAGGAAGGGGTCAAAAAAGTTAAAACAAATAAAGTCAATGATATAAATCTACTCAGGTGGAAAGAATATGAAGATATTATTACTGATAGCCTTTGGGTGTTGGGTAAAAGAGATACTTCTGGGGCACATCTTGGTTGGTATTGGGGCAATTTCATTCCTCAGATACCTCATCAGATGATGTTAAGATATACAAAGAAAGGAGAGTGGGTGTTGGATGCATTTGTAGGAAGTGGAACAACCTTAATTGAATGCCGAAGATTAGGTAGAAATGGGATAGGGATAGAATTAAACCAAGAGGTAGCACAAAAGGCAAAGGAATGGATTGAAAGAGAGCAAAATAAAAATAATG
>JAMWCZ010000013.1 GCA_023819225.1 Candidatus Omnitrophota bacterium | reverse complement strand
TGTTGCTGTAGGTGGCTCTTTCAATTTAAACCAATCTTTTAGTGTTTTTATTGCATATTCATTTACTTCTTCTATCCCTCCAATTTTTCTTTCATGTAAACTTATATATTCATCTTTAATCTTAAGCCCAAATAATTTCATCCCTTCTATATATCCATCTAATCTTTCTTTTGAATGAATATTTAATGGCTTCATCCCAAAAAGACCTATATTTCTATGACCTTTTTTAAATAAATACTCTATTGCTTTTATTATCCCTCCTTTATTATCTGGCATAATAAAATCGCAACTTACCCTTTCAGTTTTGTAATTTAAAAGAACAACAGGAATTTTCTCTTTTATTTTTTCTATAACATCATCTTTTATTTTTTCTTCTATAACAAGTCCATCAACTTTTTTTAATATATCAATTCTGTATAGTATCTCGTCATAATTTTCTAATTTATAAAGTATTAAATTTAAGTTTTTATAGCTTATCCCTTCTAAAATACCCGAATAGAATCTATAATAATATGGGTCCTGTAAAGAGGATTTTGAAGGGAAGATATATCCTATATTTCCTGTTTTAAATCCTTCTTCAACCGGGATATAAAATTTCCTATATCCAAGTTCTTCTGCAATCTCAATAATTTTTCTTTTTGTTTCTGGAGATATCTTTACTTCTTTTTTATTATTTAAAACAAAACTTATTGTTGTCTGGGATACACCAACTTTTTTGGCAATTTCCTTTTGATTTATCTTCATATTAATAATTTTACTAATAATTTTTACTTTTGTCAAGTGTTGATAAAACTGGCAGTTTTTAAAAGATGAAAAATCTGATATAATTGAAACAGGATAAAAGAGAGAAAGATGATACCAAAATTCTTTAGATTTAAAGAAATTGGAACAGATGTAAAGACAGAAGTAATAGCAGGTCTTACCACATTTATGGCTATGGCTTATATCATTGTTGTCCAGCCAGCAGTTTTATCTCAGGCAGGGATGGACTTTGGCGCTGTAATGGTAGCAACCTGTCTTTCTTCAGCAATAGCCACTATCTTGATGGGACTTTACGCTAACTATCCTATCGCACTTGCACCGGGTATGGGACAAAACTTTTACTTTGCCTTTACAGTGGTATTGGGTATGGGTATTGCCTGGCAATCAGCATTAGGTGCTGTCTTTATCTCAGGGGTTATATTTATAGTGATTTCACTCTGGCGTGTCCGTGAAAAACTTATAGAGGCAATACCTGAATCTCTTCAGTGCGGAATTGCATCAGGTATAGGACTTTTCATTGCTTTTATAGGTTTTTTGCAGGCCGGTATTATTGAAAAAAGCGGATTTGTTCTTTCAATGGGCAGTTTTCATAGAAAAGAGGTCTTACTTTCCATAGTTGGGCTTTTTATAACAGGTATACTGGTTAGTAAAAGAATAAAGGGCGGTATCTTTTTAGGTATGATAATTACGGGTCTTATCGGGCTTTCTATGGGAATAGTTGAATATCAGGGAATTGCAGGAAAGATTCCATCCATCGCTCCTACATTTATGAAACTGGATATAGTGGGCGCAATAAGATATGGTATTTTTACAGTAATTTTTGTGTTTCTCTTTATGGATGTATTTGATACAGTGGGCACAGTTATAGGGATAGGACAGGCAGGTGGATTTATGAAAGAAGGGAAACTACCACGGGCTAACAGGGTCTTGCTTTCTGATGCAATTGGAACAGTTGCAGGTGCAATGTTAGGAACATCTACTGTAACAAGTTATATAGAAAGTGCAGCAGGTGTATCTTCTGGTGGGAAGACAGGGTTTGCCTCAGTGATAACATCTATATGTTTCCTTCTTGCATTATTTTTCTATCCTTTCGTAAGGATGATAGGAACAGGTATCCCATGGAAGAACGGAATAACCCTTTATCCTATTACAGCACCTGCACTGATAATAATAGGAAGTTTGATAATGGGTACTGTAAAAAAAATAAAATGGGAAGACCATACAGAAAGTATTCCTGCTTTCCTTACTATTTTAGGTATTCCACTTACATACAACATTGGTGATGGAATGGCAATGGGATTTATTTCTTATGTTGTTCTGAAGCTTTTTTCAGGAAGGTATAGAGAACTCAACTGGGTACTGACAGTAATAGCAATTCTTTTCGTATTCAAATATGCTGTTATTATAAAATAACTATAATCTGTGGTATCTCTTTTCTATACTCTTTAATATATCAAGGTTCTTTTTATCTGCTTCTATATCCATTTTCGGCGTTTCAATAATAAATGGCAGTGTTCCAATATACCTATCTTTTATAAGTATTTCAAATGTCTTCCTGCCAAGAAATCCTTCTCCTATGTGCTGGTGTCTATCAAGGTGTGAACCTAAAGGTGAACCAGAATCATTGGCGTGAACTACAAGTATACCTTTGGGAAGAAGTTTGTTATCTATCATTTCTAACATCTCTAAAAATTTATCTTCATCTCTGATATCATAGCCTGCCTGGAATGTATGTGCGGTATCAAAACATATACCTATATCCCCTCCAAACTTCTCAAAAAGATATACAAAGTCCTCCCAACGACCACCTATTGTATTTCCGTGACCTGCTGTATTTTCAACAAGTATCTCTGGCTTTTTTCTAACAAACGGTTTAATACTTTCAACAAGGTTTTTGATACCAACATCAATCCCTGCCCCTCTATGACTGCCCGGATGTATTACATAATAGTCGGCACCAAGTTGTTCTGCTTCTATCATTTCATACTCAAGCAATTCTCTGGACTTTTTTAATATCTCTCTATCAGGTGAAGAAAGATTTAGTATATATGGCATATGGATAACCACAGGAGAGATTTTATAATTTTTTACTTTTTCTCTGAACTTCATAACTTCATTACTATTTCTTCTCTTTCTTTTCCAGGAGCGTGGGTTTTGAAGAAAAATCTGGAAGCAATTACAACCCAATAGATTAGCCGTTTCAACTGCACTTACCAGCCCTTTGTTTATCCAAATATGAGCACCTATAAGCATAAAAAGATACCTGATATTTTTTAACTATTATAACACTGAAACTTTCTTTTTCACACTTTTCCTCTTGACATTCTTCTCATAACATAGATAATTAAAAATAGAAGAGGATGAAATTTTATCAATACAAAAAAGTAAAAGAGTTTAATTATACCATTATAGAAAAAGAAGTACTTTATAATAGGTGTATCCTTTCTTTTCCCTCTGCCTTTACTTCTGGAGACACCTTAAATGACACTGTATATGTTGATGTTTTTCAACCAGCAGAAAAAGAAAACTGGCCTGCTGTTATTCTCCTTCACAGTTTGAGAGAAAACAGGAATGGCCCAACAGAATGGCTTGCAAAAAAATTAGTAAAAAATGGTTTTGGTGCATATCTTTTGCATCTTCCATACCACATAAACAGAGCGGGTGGAAAAAATAGGAATGGCTCCCTCTTTATCACTGCCAATGTAAACCGTTCTGTGAATGCATACCGTCAATCAGTTATTGATGTAATGACACTCTGTGACTGGCTGGAAAACAGAGAAGAAATAACTGGCATAGGTATCACAGGAATAAGTTTAGGAGCACTCATTCTTAATACATTAATGGGTCTTGATAATCGTATTAAGGCAGGTGTCTCTATACTCGGGGGTGGTAATATCCATTACATATTTACCAGAAGTGTTATCACACTTCCGCTTGTTATATATGGCATTTTCCATGGACTAAGGATAAGGGACTACAAAAAGGGGAGCAAGGACTATCTACGTTATTTAAAAGAAGTAAGGAAGACGGATGATATAGAAAAGATACCCTGCCCATGGATATGGTTTCTACTTGACCCTTTAACCTATGCGCATCTAAATCAACCACGCAATGTCCTTATGATTAATGCAAGGTTTGACCTTATCATTCCTTACCGGGCAGTACTTCAACTTTGGGAGGCACTTGGTAGACCTGAAATAATATGGCTACCCTCAACACACATCACCACTACATTCTTCCATCCAACCATACTCCATTACACCCTTTGTTATTTAAAACATCACCTTACCTGATAGTTACATACCAAGGAGTTTTTTTGCGGATTCTACTACACCATCAGAATAAGATAGACTGCTAACAATTCCCCCGTTTGCTTTTACTTTCTCATGGACTTCCGGATCAGCATTTGCAGGAGCGACCTGTAAAGCAGCTATATCTTTCTCTAACATTGGAAGGTCGTTTACTCCATCACAGGCAACAAGAGTAAATTCAGGGGATATACCTAAAGATTTTTGAACCTTTCTCACTGCAAGTCCCTTTGACATATACCAAGGGAAGACCAAAACTGTTTTTCCATCAGGAAGAAAAAGGGAATATGTTTTTTCTTTTATAACCTGGCATGAATTGAACTTCTGCATAATCTCTTTTCTATCAAGAGAAGGTAATTCAAGAGAGAAGATATAGTCAAAGTATTCTGTCAATCTCCCTTCTTCTATGAAGAGATTAAGAAATTCCCTTACAGAGTAAAGATATTCTTTATCAAACCCTGCCTTATAAGAAAGCATCTCATGGTCCCATTCCGCATCAAGATAAAGTTTCCCATTGATATAAAGCCCACAATTAAGAGATGTCCTGCCAATGACTCTTACTGGTCTACTCTTAAGAACACTTGCTCTAAATACCCTATCCTGAATATATGGATGCCAGGTAGTACAGGTTGCCCATAAAACCCCGCAGGAAGAAATTTTATCAAGAAATGCTGAAAGATTATCAGGAAACCTCTCATATGGCTCATAGCCACCAAGTGCAGTTCCGTCAAAGTCAATCACAAATAGTTTTATTTTATCTGTAATCTTCATACTGTCTATAATTTTACTTTTTCCAGTTCAACCTTTCAACTTTTATCCTTCCAGAGTGGAATTATTATTCGGTGGCGGGTAAAATATAGGTGAGAGAGGATAATATATGGATGAGACCATTATTATCCCGTCAGAGATATACGGAAAAATACAGAAAAACACGAGAAGGATTTATCAGGAAGATTTTAATGATATATGAGCAGAAAATTGCGTACCCTTAGAGAAACAGCAAGGTTTGATGTATGCGGTTATACAAAACCTGTTGATTTGTCTTATCATCTTAACTCATTTATATATCCTGCAGTGGGTGAGAAAGGTAGGGTGTACCGGCTTTTCAAGGTATTATTATCTAATTTCTGTAAGGCAAACTGTTTTTACTGTATGAATAGGAAAGACAGGGACTACCCGAGATATAGATTTGAACCCGCTGAACTAGCAGGACTCTTTTTCTCTTTATGGAAGAAGGGATATGTAGACGGGCTTTTTCTTTCTTCAAGTATAGACGGGGATGCGAACAACACACAGGAGAAGATGAACAGGGTAGTTGAGATCTTAAGGAAAAAATATAATTACTCTGGTTATATCCATCTAAAAGTCATGCCGGGAGTAGATGAAAATCTTATAAAAAAAGCATTTAAATTGTCATCGCGACTTTCACTTAATATAGAGGCACCTGGAACAAAATTTCTAAAGAATCTTTCTCCTGACAAGGATTTCTCTGCACTGCTTCTTAAAAACTTGAAGAAAATATGCCTTTTAAATAGAGAATATCCTTTACCAGCAGGTATTACATCACAGATTGTTGTGGGGGCAGGAGGAGAAACGGACAGGGATATTATGGGTTTTATATTTCGTCTTTACAGGAAATTTAATCTTAAAAGGGTATATTACAGCGGTTTTGAGCCGATTATAAAAACCCCTATGGAAAATCTGCCTCCCTGTGCCCCTTTAAGAGAATTACGGCTTTATCAGGCAGATATCTTAATAAAGCAGTATGGTTTTTCTCCTTCTGAACTTGTTTTTGATAAAAAGGGAAATTTACTCCTTGATAAGGACCCGAAATTAGTATGGGCAGAAAACAATCCAGAGAGATTCCCTGTTGAAGTTAATAATGCATCTATTGAAGAACTCGTCCGTGTTCCTGGAATAGGACTTACAGGTGCGCAAAGGATTATATCAAGAAGAAAAGAAAAAAGGATAGGTTCTCTTGATGAATTAAATGGTATAAGAATTAATATATCTCTATCTTCAAAATTTCTTACTTTCAACGGGAGATATTTTAAAAGCGAGTCCTGTCTGATACCTTCTGATGAAAATAATCCAGTTAAGGAAGAGTATGAACCAGTATATATTAAATGATAAAAGGGGGAGGCAACTATGAAAAAAGCAGAGATTAATACATTCAGAAGATACTGCGCAAGACCTGAAAGGATTATCTGGGCTGTGGCTGAATATGAAGGAAAGAAAAGTATATGCCCGTTGGGATGGAAAATGAACACTTCTTTTTCTCCACCTATGATGGCTATCAGTGTAGCACATACAAGATTCACACATGAACTTATTATTAAAGCAGGTGAGTTTGTCCTTGCCTGGCCTGGTGAAGAGTTAGCAGAAGCAACTCTTTTCTGTGGAACAACCAGTGGTAGGAATGTGGACAAGTTTAAAGAGACAGGGCTTACACCACTTAAAGGGGAGTATGTGAAAGCACCTCTGATAAAAGAATGTATAGCCAATCTTGAATGTAAACTCAAGGGCCAACTTACCACAGGAGACCACACCATATTTGTAGGAGAAATCATTGCTGTTTGGGTTAATGAAAATCCATCTCGTCTTTTATGTTCTATTGATGAGTCAAATGGTTATGACTTCCTCCTTGAAAAGAAAGGTTATCGTTTTGGTGTTGTGAAAAGATAGTGTTATAATAACATTTATAAAAGCCGGAGTGGTGGAATGGCAGACGCGCCGGACTCAAAATCCGGTGAGGGCAACCTCGTGAGGGTTCAACTCCCTCCTCCGGCATAACCTTCTTCTTTGAAAAGGGAGTTGAAGGGAGCGAAGTCAGAAATTGCGACGAGAAGGAGAAATTTCAGCGGGTGGCCGACCCGAGCCGTAGTGGGAGGCGAGGGCGCCAACTCCCTCCTCCGGCATTATAAGTCCCCCTCACCTTTATCCTCTCCCCAAAGGGGCGAGGGGAAGAAAAAAAAGAAGAGGGAGTTGAAAAGAGATGCTGGGTAGAGGAGTAAGGAGCACCGCATAGCACAGAGGGCGAGATGGTGCCTGTCCGCCAATGTGTCAGTGGAAGAAGCCCGTTGACCGAAGCCCGTAAGGGCAAGAACAGGGGAAAGGAAAATGATAAAGAAAGATATTGTGGAAGAAGTGGCACAGAAAACAGGGCTTAATAAGTCAGTTGTAAGAGAGATAACAGATAAATTCTTGATGGTCCTTTATAAGGCACTGGAAGAAGGTAAAAGGGTTGAACTTAGAGGTTTTGGTGTATTTGAGGTGAGAAAGGTAAAAGAAAGAAAGGGAAGAAATCCTAAAACAGGAGAAACGGTTTTTATTCCGAATAGAAATAAGGTTGTATTTAAAATCTCAAAACTCTATAAAAAAAAAGAAGGGAACCTTTTTTAAATTCCCTTCCCTGACTTATCTTTTTACTTGTTCTGATTATCCTGAATTATTCTGAAAACGGCACTGCATTAGGATTGTAAGAAGGAGTGGAAGGCGTATATCTGTAAATATACAAATACTCATTGAGTTTATTATAACTCGGTCCTCCTTCTGCCTTCTGCCACTGTCCCACTAAATAGTAATAATATACCCCGAGACCAAAAAGAATTAGGGACATAATGAAGAACACAATTCCCTTTTTCTTATTAATCTCTGAAATCATCATCATGAGAAAGAACCCCAGAAAGCTTAATCCTATTATCACTAGCGCCGTCATATATCCCATTTCAAATTCCATTATTCCTCCTTCCTGTTAATTGTTATTTATTATACTATATTTTACTCTCCAAGTTCATACTTTACAAATCTTCTCACCCGGATATTCTCTCCGACTTTTGCTATCTTGGAATTAATATATTCCTTCACTGTGATATTTTCATCTTTTACGAATGACTGCTCAAGAAGTACATTTGCCTTATAAAAGTCATCCATTTTTCCCTCTACTATCTTTTCTATAACTGCGGGGGGCTTATCCTTAAACTGTTCTCTGTATATCTGTTTTTCCTGCTCCAGAATATCTTGAGGGATAGATTCCTTATCAACCCATTTAGGGTCAGATGCCGCTATCTGAAGTGTCAGATTTTTCACCAGTTCCTTAAACTCCTCATTCCTTGCTACAAAATCACTTTCAGTGTTTACTTCTATCAAAACACCAACCTTTCCATTTGTATGTATATATGCCCCAATCAACCCTTCTTTTGTTTCTCTGTGTGCCTTTTTCTGAGATATCAACAACCCTCTCTTTTTCAGGATATCCAGCGCCTTTTCTGCATCTCCTCCTGCTTCCTCCAGTGCCTTTTTACACTCAATAACACTGGCTGATGTTTTTTCTCTTATCTGTTTAACGATTTCTATATCAACCTTCATCCGTTTTCTCCTCTTCTTTCTCTTTCTTTTCTTTAAGATTCTTCTGTTTTTTACCTGTAGTTCCTTTCCCAGATTGTTTACTCTCTGTTTCTGGTTCTACCTTGTCCTCCCTCTCTTCTTTTTGCTCTGCCGTCACATCTGGATATGGTATAGATGTCTTTCCTTCTATTATACATTCAGCAAGTTTTGAAAGTATTAAACTGATTGATTTAAGACCATCATCATTTGCAGGTATGGGATAGTCAACAAGGTCAGGATTACTGTTTGTATCCACTATACCTATAGTTTTAACACCTACCTTATGCGCCTCCCTTATAGCATTTATTTCTTTTCTTACATCAACTATAATAATAATATCTGGATGCCTTGTAAGAGTTCTCATTCCTGCAAACTTTTTCAATAGGTTTTCTTTTTCTTTAAGCAGGAGTGCTACTTCTTTTTTAGTATAGACAGATAACTTACCTGCTCTTTCCATCTCTTCTATCTCTTCCAGACGAATAATTCTCTTTCTTATCTCAGAGAAATTGGTAAGCGTCCCTCCTACCCATCTATAGTTAACATATGGCATATCGCATTTCTCAGATGCTTGTTTCACTGGTTCTTCTGCCTGTTTTTTAGTACCGACAAAAAGTATTGTTTTATTGTTCTCAGCGGCTTTTTTCAAAAATTCACCCGCTTCCTTTATCTTTTCTGCGGTCTTCTCAATATCTATGATATAGATACCCTGCCTTTTACCATATAAAAATGGCTTTATACGAGGGTCAAACTGCCTTGCTGGATGTCCGAAATAGACACCATTTTCTAAAAGTTCTTTTATATTAACTTCCATTTTCTCCTTTCTTTAAGGTCTATATATTTTACATTCTAAAAAAATAAAGTCAACTTCCTCTTTTTTCAAAAAATTTTTTACTTCCAATTGTATTTTACACTAAAAAGTTGTAAAATGCAAAAAAGGAAAAAGATATGAAAAGAGTCAAAGATTTTATGGTGGGGAATCTGCTTGTTATAAAAGAGCAGACATCAATAAAAGAAATCATTGAGATATTTGCTAACTCTCATCATAATATCCTACCTGTGGTAAATAGCGCTGGAAAGATTATCGGACTGGTGAGTTTAGAGGAACTTTTAGATGACCTTCTTTTTTCAAGAGAAGATGTATCTGTGCTTGAAAAAGTATCCTTTCTTGCTGATTTCCTTACAGATACAATGGAAAAGGTTGAATATATATCACCTCTTGTTCTTGCTAAAGATGTCATGCAGACAAATGTTTTTACAGTAAAAGAGGATGAATCAATGCTAAAGGCAGCCATTCTTATGAAGAAGAAAAATGTTCATCGTCTTATAGTGGTTAATAATGAAAATATCCCTGTAGGTTATGTTTCAAGGAATGAGGTCTGCAAAGCATTCCTTATTTAATATCAAATGGATACAAAAGCACTTATAAGTATCGCGGTTTTTATAATCTGCTATTTTTTAATAGCAGTGGAACACTCACCGAGGGTATATATTGCACTTGCAGGTTCGTTTCTACTTGTACTTTTGAAAATATATACCCCAAAAGAGGTTGCTCTATATATTGACTGGGAAACTGTTGGTTTTCTCTTTGGGATATTTATAACCGTAAAGATTATTGAAAAGTCAGGATTTTTTAATTATTTTTCCCTTTTACTTGCAAGGAAACTTGACTTTAACCCAATCAAGGCCTTTATCTTCTTTCCGTTTTTAGCATGTATTCTGTCAAGCATTATGGATTCAATTACTGTTATCACCTTTCTTGCTCCACTTACATATGCCTTAAGCAGAATATTAAAATTTGACCCTGTTTTATATATTGTAGCAGAGGTTTGTTTGGCAAATATAGGAGGAGCAGGAACGGTAATGGGAGACCCCCCCAATGTAGTACTTGCTTCTATGTTTAACTTAGGGTTTACTGACTTTGTAAAACATAACTGGATTTTAAGTATCCTTGCAGCATGGACTGCTATAGGTGTTTTTTATTTACTGCACAGAAAAACACTTCTAAAACTTAACAATAAGATAAAAAAAGAGGAATTAAAAAAGGTTGTCCCTGAAGAGGCGATAGAGGATAGGTTTCTTATGAAAGGAGGGTTATTATCCCTTATAGTAACTGTCTTTTTGCTTATCGGTAGAGATTTTTTACGGGAAATACTTCCAGTGAATATAGCACTGGCAAGTTTGATACCACCTTTTACTCTTCTTGCCATAAAAGGACATTACCCAAAATTGAAAGGCATCATTAAAGAGATAGATATGGAAACATTGCTTTTCCTGACAGGACTTTTTGTTATCGTAGGAGCACTTGAAAAAACAGGAGTTATGCGAACACTCGCATTTTCAATAAAGGAGTTCGCTAACCATCCCCTTGGAATGGTAAGCGTCATCTTCTGGGGAAGCGCTTTTACCAGTGGTTTTATAGATAATGTCCCTGAAGCCATCAGTTTAGGTTATGTTATAAAAAATCTTGCTCCTTTACTTTCTTATTCCTTTACTTTTCTTATATGGGCTGCAAGTTTAGGACTGGATATAGGTGGCAATTTTACACCTGTAGGGGCAAGTGCAAATGTTGTTGGCTATACTTTTTTAGAAGAGCATCAAGGCAGGGTAGGGTGGAGGAGATGGTTGAAACTTACCATTCTACCAAACTTTGCAGCACTTCTGGTATGTATGGCAGGGCTGATATTAAAATACATAATAGGATTTTATTAAGAGAACCGCTATCAATAATAATATTATTATCCAGTTGATATACTCCCTGTTCTCCTTTAGTTGTTTCCAGGAAAATTCATACCTGTCTATTTTTCTCAGAGATGGGATGAAGCAGTGAGTAGTTTTTTTATAGTTTATGTACTCATCCCCGAACCTTTCTATAAGGAAATTTTCTTCTTTAAGTATCGCAGGTATATATGTAAGTGGGAAAAAGATAAGGAAGAACAAAAAAACAAAAAAATTCTTAGAAATAACTGACAATCCTACCGAGAGTAAAAAACTCCCGAAATAAAGGGGATGCCTGCATATTTTATAGGGACCTGTTGTGGTAAGAGAGATATTTTTCTTTATGGTACCAGCGGCAATTCCTCTTACAAATATACCGGCAAAGATAAAAGGAATACCCGCGAAAAGTGTAATAAGGGTTATTTCCCCTAAAATAAATACAAGAAGAAAGAAAATCAGGTTGAAAGTAGTCCTGTTCTCTGCCAATTTTAAGAAAGTTTTTTTAATTCTATATCCCCCCATAAGAATATTTCTTTCCCTTTTATTACAAACAATCCTTCAATAAATGGGAATTTTTTAAGTTCTGTTTCTATTTTCTCCTGTTCAATATGGTCTCCTTTTATCAAATTTCCAAAATAGGTAGCGGCACCGTCAGAAAAAGTGGCAGAAGACGAAACCACAGTGACTGCATCCGCCTTACCGTAACTGAAAGAATGTCCCACTGTCCCGCTTGATGTCGCAATACCAAATGGCTGTGTCCGGCCGGGAAATACAAGGCCAATTTTAAGAGATAAAGGAGAACTGCCTGCATAAACTCCTACAGTAAACTCTCTATCCATTTTCACAAAGATATCCCCTCCATTTTCAATGAGTATCTGGTTACTCATTAAAAGCATTTTTAACCCAACTATCTCTGCAATTGCCCCTGCAACAGAAGCCATAGGACCTGTCTCTGTAACCATTGCGGATTCACACATAAGTTTTATAATTTCTTCTTCACTTTCGCAGGACACAGGAGAAAAAGATGTATAAAATTCAGGATGATGCTTTATATAACTTTTTATAATATCTCTCTGTTTAATTACTTCTTTTTCAATCTCTATCTTCAGGTTTCTTTCTGCAAGAACAAGAAGGTCTGTCTCTTCTACCCTTACCTGAAATTTCTTCAACCCTGCATTTTTTGAAAACTCCCTGTAAAATCTTTCTCTCTCCACATTTTTTCTCATAGATTTATTATAACATACGTATGCTTGTAATTCGGCCTGTTGCATATAAAAAGTTAATGCTGTAAACTATAAGAGATTAGCAGATTATGAAAATTTAAATACAGGAGAGAAAAAATGAAATATATGTGGGAAGGGAGGTTCAAAGAAAAAACAGAAGAAGATGTGATCAATTTTACTTCTTCGCTTGCAGTAGATAAAAAACTTGCTTTATATGACATTGAAGGAAGTATCGGACATACAAAGATGCTTATAAAGTGCAGGATTATTAGTAGAAAAGACGGCGATAAAGTCATTGCAGGACTTAATAAGATAAAAACAGATATAGAGAAAGGGGAGTTTAAATTTAAATCATCTGATGAAGATATACACACAGCAATAGAAAGACGGCTTATAGAGATTACAGGAAAGGCAGGGGAACGATTACATACTGCACGGTCAAGGAACGACCAGATAGTCCTTGATGAACGGCTATATCTGAAGGATGTTCTCAGACAGATTTTATCTCTTATATCAAATCTGCAAAAAAAGATGGTTGAGAAGGCAGAGGCAAATTTTTATTCCATAATGCCCGCTTATACGCATATGCAGCAGAGCCAGCCAGTGCTCCTGCCTCACTATCTTCTTTCTTATGTAGAGATGCTTGAAAGGGATAAAAGCCGTATAAAAGAAGCATACAAACGGTTGGATATTCTTCCAGCAGGAGTATGTGCATGCTGTGGTACATCATTACCTATTGACAGAGAATATCTTGCAAAAATATTAGGATTTTCCGGAGTTTCAAGAAACAGTTTAGATACAGTTGCCAGCAGGGACTTTTTAATTGAAAGTGCTTTTGACTGTGTGCTGATTATGCTTAATCTTTCCCGCTTTTCAGAAGATATTATTCTGTGGAGCACCTACGAATTTGGATTTGTTGAACTACCTGAAAAGTTCTGCACCGGTTCAAGTATAATGCCCCAGAAAAAAAATCCTGATGTATTAGAACTTATAAGAGGGAAATCTGCTTCAGTAATAGGAATGCTTACAGGATTGATGGCTCTTATGAAAGGACTTCCTCTTTCTTATAACAGAGATATGCAGGAAGACAAGCGGCTTGCTTTCAGTATATTTGAAGACACTTTATATTCTTTAGATATACTTGCAAAGATGACAGGAGGTATAAGATTTAGAAAAGATGTTATGAAAGAGAAAATATCACAGTTTACACTTGCAACAGATATAGCAGAATATCTTGTAAAAAAAGGCGTGTCATTCCGGGAGTCCCACAGAATATGCGGTGCTATAGTTCGCTATTGTCTTGAGAAAAATAAAAAATTTTCTGAACTTTCTATTAATGAGTGGAAGTTTTTCTGTACGGCAATATCAAAAGATATAAAGGATATCCTGTCTTTTGAATCATCAGTAAAAGTTAAAAAGTCATATGGAGGGACTTCTCCAGAAATAGTAAGAAAGGAGTTAAATAGATGGAAGAAAATATTGAAGTGATATTCAATGATTTTTTTAAATATAAAAGTGGAAAATTCTATGCAGAAGAGAAGAGTGTGGAGGACATTGCTAAAAGATATGGTACACCCTGTTACTTATACAGTTATCATTCCCTGCTTTCCAGAATAAAAAAATTTAAAGAGGCGTTCAATGGAGTAAATACTCTTATCTGTTATTCTGTTAAGGCAAATTCAAACATTTCTATCCTTAAGATAATTAAAGAGCAGGGAATGGGAGTAGATGTGGTATCAGGTGGAGAACTCCGGAGAGCACTACTTTTAAATTTTCCGCCCAATAAAATTGTCTTTGCAGGGGTAGGGAAAAAAGATGAAGAGATAGAACTTGGTGTAAAGAACCATATTTATTGTTTTAACATTGAAAATGAAGACGAGATTGACATTATAGAAAAATATGCAAGGATGTATAGAAGAAAGGTTATATGCAATCTGCGACTTAATCTTGATATAGATGTTGATACCCATCACTATATAAAAACATCAAAAAAAGAAACAAAGTTTGGTCTTGATATACACTCTGCTGGCAATATTTTAAGAAAACATAGAAACAATAAATATGTTGAGATAAAGGGATTCCATCTCCATTTAGGGTCACAGTTAAAAGATACACCCCCATATACAAGAGCACTTGATAATGTAAAGATTTTTTGTAAAGAAAATAATTTTTCTCCAGAAATAATAGATTTAGGTGGTGGCTTTGGTATCCCTTATTCTTCTGAAGACAGAGTAAAGGATATTGAAGATTTCGGAGTGGCAATAAAAGAGAAAATAAAAGAGATAGGTGGAAAATTCCTTATCCTTGAACCTGGTAGATACATTGTAGGAAATACATCCGTTTTGTTATGCAGGGTTTTATATGTAAAAAGAAGGCAGGATAAAAATTTCGTTATAACAGACGCTGGTATGAATGACCTTGTAAGACCTGCTTTTTACGGAAGTTATCATACTATAATTCCTGCTAAAAAGAGTAGGGGGGTAAAATACATAAAGGCGGATATTGTAGGTCCCATATGTGAAACAGGCGATTATCTTGGGAAAGATATTGAAGTTCCGGATAATATCAAAAGAGGAGATATACTAATCGTAGGAAGTGCAGGTGCCTACTGTTTTAGCATGGCATCCAATTACAATAGCAGACCGAGACCTTGTGAAATAATGGTAAGAGGAACCAGGGATTTTGTTATAAGAAAAAGGGAGGCATATAAGGACCTATGGAAGGGTGAACTTTGAGAAGTTTTCGCTTTCATATAATTTGCCATTACCATCTATTATAAATAATGATACCTCTTCAAGTTTATTTACCAGATTGATACTCTTTTCAACTCCCATAACAAAAAACGCTGTAGCAAAAGCATCTGCTGTCGTTGTATCAGGAGCAATCACTGTAACAGAAACCGGGAAATCCTGAACTGTTTTACCTGTTAAAGGATTGATAATATGACCATACTTCTTACCTTTTATATAAAGATATCTTTCATAGTCCCCTGATGTAGCAACTCCGCAATCACTTATATAGATTGTTTTTATTGTCTTTTCTTTATTAAATGGGTCTCTTATCCCGATTTTCCATTTTCCACCCTCAGAATTCCTTCCGAAGCAATATATATCACCCCCTGCATTGACAAGCCCATTTTGCACTCCATTTTTTTTAAGAAATTTTGCGGTACTATCCACAATATATCCCTTTGCTATCCCACCTGTATCTATCTCTGCTTTTTCCGGTATCTGTATTATATTGTCTTTTATCTTTATCTTTTCATATCCTGTATATTGCAATATCTTCCTTATATCTTCATCAGATGGCGGCACCCTTTTTTTTTCTGCCTCCCTGTAAAGATTAATAAGAGGGAGAACTGTTATATCAAAAACACCTCCGGTTATTTTACTTACTTCTATACTTTTCTTAATTACATAAATGAGGTCTTCAGAAACCTCTATCTTTTTTTCACTATTCAGCCGGCTAACTTCACTATCAGGGATATATACACTGAATTTTTTTTCAAGTTCTCTTATAAAGGAAAATGCCCCATTAAGTATTCTTTCACATTTCGGTGATTTTTCTATTGTAATGGATACAAATGTTCCTAACGCTGGTTCTTCCCTTGATACATAAGAGACAAAGGATTTCCCTGAATTAAAACATCCAGCAAGCAATATAAATAGTATGAGCGGATATCTTTTCATAATAACAAAGGGGGAGGGCTTCTCCCCCTTATCCTTATTTAACATCAACCTTGATGGTCTTTCTCTTCACCTCAGGTGTCTTGGGAAGTACCACCTCAAGTATTCCATCTTTGTAAGTGGCAGATACCTTCTCCTTATCAACAAGGTAGGGTATCTCAATACTTCTGGAGAAGGCACCTTCCCTTATCTCCTTTCTGTAATAATTCTCCTTTTTCTCTTCCTTTGCCTGGCTCTTCCTACCTGACAATATAAGAGTGTCCCCCTCTATGGTAATGGATATATCCTCTTTCTTTAAACCCGGCAATTCCGCTTTTACAAAAACATTGTCTTCGTCTTCATATATATCAACTGCCGGAACTTTGGTATACCCCTCCCATAGATGGAAGTCAGGTCTGAAGATGTCAAGCATTCTGTCAAATTCATCCCTTACATCCATCATTTCTCGCCAGGGATTCCATCTTGCCAGTTTTGCCATATCCATCACCTCCTTCTCTTTTTTTTTCATCGTTTTAGATGCAGAAGAAGGTGATGAGGTTTCAAGATTATGATGGCTATTTTATCCTTTCTTTTACCCTTTTTAGAAGTGTCTCCTCATCAGGTATATTGGTTGTATCTATTTTTGTATCCATAAAGGCATCTATAAAAACTCTTATCAGTGTATTTTTTGTTATCCTTTCCTTTCTGAACTCAGGCACCCTGTTTTTCTGAATCTCTCTGGTAAGTTTTTCAAGAAA
Organism: Candidatus Omnitrophota bacterium; assembly: GCA_023819225.1. Lineage (GTDB taxonomy): Bacteria > Ratteibacteria > UBA8468 > B48-G9 > JAFGKM01 > JAAYXZ01. The sequence goes on along the minus strand of JAMWCZ010000013.1, from coordinate 10,054 downwards.
GTCAAGTTGGTCCTCCCTCAGAAGGGATGTAAGACGCACTTCAAATGTTTTAAATTTCGGAATGGAAGTTTCTTTCTTTTCCTGCTTTTCCTGTGAGATTTTAAGTTCAATCTCTTTTTCTATAGCTTTCTTCTCTGATATTGTTGGCTGTATCCACTTTAATGGGTCTCTTCCAAGTCCTGTCTTTTTCATTTTTTCTTCTCCTGTTTTAATATTTCTGTTGCAAGTTTTTTATAGTCCTCCCATCCATGACTGCCCGGTGCAAAGTCCTTTATACTTTTCCCAAAACCAGGCGCTTCTGCTAAACGGACATTTTCTCTTATCTTTGTCCTGAATACATTTCTTTTGAAATGTGCCTGAACTTTATCTGCTACATCCCTGCATATATTTTTTCTGCTATCAAACATTGTAATTATTATCCCTGTTATTTCAATACCTGGATTTAATCTTTCTTTCACAATGTCTATTGTCTGTATAAGTTTTGTCAATCCTTCAAGCGCAAAAAATTCTGCCTGAATAGGGATAAAAATTTCATTAGCAGTAGTAAGGGCATTAACTGTTAAGAGTCCGAGGGACGGTGGACAATCTATAAATATATAATCAAAGTCGGTTTTAGATTTTTTAAGTGCATCCCTTAATACAACCTCTCTACCTATTTCATTAACGAGTTCTATTTCCGCACTTGCCAGTTCTATACTTGCAGGTATAAGAAAAAGATTCTTCTCATATGTTTCAAGTATTGCATCTTTTATAGATATCTTTTTAATAAGGACATCATAAATGGATTTCTGTATCTGTGGTGGCTCAAAACCTAAATGTATAGTCGTATGTGATTGTGGGTCAAGGTCTATCAGTAAAACTTTTCTATCCTGCTTTGCAATAAAAGCACCTGCATTTACTACAGTTGTTGTCTTTCCTGAACCACCTTTTTGATTGATTACCGCTATCTTTCTCATACATCCTCCCTATTGTGTGAAGTTATGAACTTCCTAATAATATAAAATATTATTTTTTGTTTGTCAATAAACTTTTTTAATGTTAATATTTTTCTATGAAGATAACAGGAACGACTAAAATTACAGGTGTTTTTGGATATCCTGTAAAACATTCTCTATCTCCGGTTTTCCAGAATGCTGCCTTTCAATATTTAGACCTTGATTATATTTATATACCCATTGAAGTTACCCCTGAAAACATTAGAAAAGCAATTGAAGGGATAAGAGCGATGAATTTTGTCGGTGTTAATGTCACAATCCCTCATAAGAAAAATGTTATCCCTTATATTGATGAGATTGATAGAGAGGCAGAGATTCTTGGTGTGGTTAATACACTTGTGAATAGGGCAGGAAAAATAAAAGGATATAGTACAGATGGTTGCGGTTTTATCCTCTCAATCAAAGAAACAGGTATCTCTTTAGAAGATAAGACAGTATTTTTACTTGGTGCAGGCGGGTCTGCCTATGCCATAGCAGGTGCAATGGCAAAAGAGCATATTAGAAAAATCTATATTTGTAATAGAACCGAAGAAAGAGCAGTTATGTTAAAAGAACATCTGTCAGAAAAATTTAATTTCAAAAATTCTTCTGTCGTTCCTTTTGAAGAAAAAAATACAGAAAAATACTGGAAAGATATTGATATCCTTATCAATACTACATCTGTAGGAATGAAAGAGGAAGACCCTTTGCTCATTGATAAAAAATTTATTAAATCACTTAAACTTGTATATGACCTTATATACAACAGAAAGACAGAACTTATAAAGATAGCAGAAAAAACAGGTGTTCAATCTCTTGATGGCTTATCAATGCTTATATATCAGGGGGCTGTGTCTTTTGAACTCTGGACAGGAATTAAAGCACCTGTTGATGTTATGAAAAGATCTGTCCATAAATATAGTAAAAGATAATTATATTTTTGACTTGACAGTTATCTATATTATGTTATGATAAAGTTGAAAGCGACAAGGAGGGAAAATGGGAGCATTGATAGGTGGAATTATAGCGGTAGTTTTGGGAATCTGGGGACTTGCTGTATGGTGGGGCTATTTTGTAAAGGCGTTGATGGCAGCAGTTCCGTTTTTGCTTCTTATAGGAGGTATAATAGCGATTGCTGCAGGTATAAGTGATATAAAAGATAAGATGGAAGAGAAAAAAGAGAAGAAAGAAGAAAAGAAGGAAGAAAAGCCAGCACAGTAATATATATTAAAATCAGGGGGAAGATTAAAAGGTCTTCCCCTTTTTATTTTATTATAAGATTGAGGATTTTATTTTGAATATAAATCTTTTTAAGAATTGTTTTATCTTTCAGCCATCGTGAAATAGAAGGTTCTTTTACAGCCATTTCCACAACATCTTTTTCTGAACAACCAGCAGGTATTGTTATCCTGCCACGTAGTTTTCCATTTATCTGTACAGCAATAGAAATATTTTCATCAATTAGATACTCTTCATTTATCTCAGGCCATTTTTCAGCAACCAGAGAGCCCTTATTCCCCATAAGTTCCCACATCTCTTCACATATATGAGGAGTAAAAGGAGACAGTGTTTTTATAAATCTCTGCCATACACTTACAAGTTTTTCTCTCGAGCACTCCTTTTTTTCTATACTTTTAGAAAGATTATTTACAAACTCCATCATTTTTGCTATAGCAGTATTGAAATGAAAGTCCTTTGTTATATCTTCGGTAATAGAGTTTATAGTTTTATTTATAATCCTTTCAACATTAATATCTCCTGTATCCGTTCCTTGTGATTCATACGAAAGTATATTACTATTCAAGTTCCAGACCCTGTTTATAAATCTCCATGTGCCTTCTATCCCCTTTTCTGACCATTCAAGGTCCAGTTCAGGAGGTGCGGCAAAAAGTATAAAAAGTCGCAGTGTATCTACGCCATATGTTTTTATCATATCATCAGGGTCAACAACATTCCCTTTTGACTTTGACATTTTAGCACCATCTTTTATAACCATACCCTGACAGAGAAGGTTTTTAAATGGCTCTTTGAAGTTTACATATCCAAGGTCATTTAAAACCTTAATGAAAAATCTACTGTATAAAAGATGGAGTATAGCGTGTTCTATACCACCTATATACTGGTCAACAGGCATCCAGTAGTTCACTTCTTCCTTATCAAATGGTTTATCTTTTATATCTCCTGATGCATACCTTAAAAAATACCATGAAGAATCCATAAAAGTATCCATTGTATCTGTCTCTCTTTCTGCATCGCCTCCACATTGTGGACATTTACAATGGAAGAACTCAGGCAAATTTTTCAGAGGTGATTCTCCCTGTCCTGTAATATTAACATTATAAGGGAGAGTAACAGGTAAGTTCTTTTCCGGGACAGGAACAGTTCCACAATTTTTACAGTAGATAATAGGTATGGGGGTTCCCCAGTATCTTTGCCTTGAGATACACCAGTCCCTTAAACTATAACAGATTGCCTTTCTTCCTTTACCCTGTTCTGTCAGATATTCTGTTATTACTTCCATAAACTCCCTGTTTGAAAGCCCGTTAAACTGCCCTGAATTTATCATTTTCCCTTCACCTTCATATGCCGCTTCAAGTTTCTCAGGAATCCCATTCCATTCAGGGTTTTTTATAACAATTTTTACAGGTAGTTTATACTTCTGCGCAAATTCAAAGTCCCTCTGGTCATGTGCAGGAACTGCCATAATAGCACCTGTGCCATATTCCATAAGGACATAGTTCCCTATCCATACAGGTATCTTCTCATTATTTACAGGATTTATCGCATCAAATCCCGTATATATTCCTTCCTTTTCCATTTTAATAGTAGCTTCTACAGTGAGTCCCTGACCTTTTACCTTTAATAGAAATTTCTCTATCTCACTCTTTAACCGACCTTTTTTCAATATATCCTGCACCATCGGATGCCTTGGTGATAATACCACATATGTGGCACCAAAAAGGGTATCAGGCCTCGTAGTGAATACAATAAGTTCTTTATTTAACTCAGGAATGGTAAAATGAACTTCGGTTCCATAACTTTTACCTATCCAGTTTTTCTGCATTATAATGACACGCTCTGGCCAGTTTTTTATCCCTGAGAAGTCAAGAAGTTTTTCAGCATATTCAGTAATTTTTACAAACCATTGGGATAATTCTTTCTGCTCAACTTCTAAACCACATCTCCAGCACACACCATCCACCACCTGCTCATTAGCAAGAACCGTCTTACAGGAAGGACACCAGTTTGCAGGCGAGAGTTTTTTGTAGACAAGCCCCTTTTTATAAAACTGAAGAAAGAAGTACTGGTTCCACCTGTAATAATCACTATCACAGGTTATCACCTCTCTTTCCCAGCAATAAGATATACCCAACTTTTTAAGCTGCTTTCTTATTGTCTCTATATTTTTATATGTCCAGTCCTTAGGATGTATCTTCTGTTTTATAGCAGCATTTTCCGCAGGCATACCAAATGCATCATAACCAATAGGATGGAGGACATTAAATCCATTCATCATAAAAAAGCGAGATATAACATCCCCAATCGTGTAATTCCTGACATGCCCCATATGTATCTGAGCAGATGTATACGGAAACATCTCAAGGACATAAAACTTTTTCTTATCAGACAAAAACTTTGCCCTGTATATCTCTTCTTCTTCCCACCTTTTCTGCCACTTTTCCTCTATTTCTCTAAAGTTATACTTTTCCATTTCTCTTTAATTTTCTCTAAACTTCTAACTATTTTATTATATCTCTCTTTTTTTTTCAATTTTTAGGTATCTATTGTAAAATATGTAATATTAACGGTGTGAGTCATTGCACGATTCGTGGCATAAATACCGCTACAGATTTAGCAGGCAGGTTTATCATACGTAGTTAAACTATTAAACTACAGGAGGTAGATAATGGAAATCTTTTTCAGTAAGAAAAATAGGATATATGAAATGGTTGAAAGATATCTTAATAAGATGCTTGAGACAGTTGAATTATTCAAAAAAACAGTAGAGAAATATTTTGAAACAGGACTATCCAGAGAATTTAAAGAGATGATAGAAACGACACATCTATCTGAATCAATGGCTGATGATATCAGACGTGAGATTGAACTTGAGATGTATGAAAAATCCCTTATTCCTGAGTCCAGAGGTGATATATTAGGACTTCTTGAATCAACCGATGAAGTTATGAACAAGGCACAATCTGTGTTATATCAGATTGAAACAGAGAAACTTGAGATACCTGACGAACTTTGTGAGGATTTTTTAAAGTTAATCCACAATAATATCTCTGCCTTTGAAGTAGCCATAGATGGGTTTAGAATACTCTTCTATAATTTAAAAGAAGTAAGGGAGAAGGTTCAGGAGGTTGACAAAAGAGAAAGTTCATCTGATAGAATGGAACGGGAACTTATAAGAAAAATTTTTGCAGGGAGTTATGACACTGGGAAAAAGATACTTCTTAAAGACCTTGTCATTGAGATTGGTAATATCTCAGATATGTCAGAAGAGGTAACAGACCGACTGAATATAGTTGCTGCAAAAAGGATGGTATAAGAAATGGATTTACGACTATTGGGACCTATCTATATGGGCTGGGCGCTTGGAGCGAACGATACTGCCAATATCTTTGGAACAGCGGTATCTTCATTTATGGTAAGATACAAAAGTGCTGTTTTCCTTGCCGCTGTACTTGTTCTATTAGGCGCCTTATATGGTGGAAGTAAAGGTATGGCTACACTTTCATCGCTCACATCCCAGACATATAACACTGCATTTATTATATCTCTCGCTGCTGCAATAACAGTCACACTTATGACTTTTTTGAAACTTCCTGTTTCTACTTCTCAGGCAGTTGTAGGCGCTATAATGGGCATAGGTATTATCAACAAACAGGTAGATACAGCATCTCTTATAAAGATTTTTATATGCTGGATTACAACACCTTTAGGGGCTTCTATAATATCCATAATTCTTTATATTCTTCTATCTGGTATTATAAGAAAAAAAACAATACATTTTATGACTTATGACAGATTAGTCAGGAATCTTCTTATATTAAGTGGTATCTATGGTGCCTATTCTCTTGGGGCCAACAATGTAGCAAATGTTACAGGTGTATTTTATAGGTCAGGAATACTTGATATAAAACAATCACTTATTATAGGAGGTATAAGTATATCTCTTGGAGCATTAACCGCAAGTAAAGGAGTGATATTCACAGTGGGCAGAAGAATTATCCCTGTTGATGCTTTCTCTGCCTTTATTGCTGTTTTAGCACACTCAATCACACTACACATTTATGCCCATATAGGTGTTCCTGTCTCTTCTTCTCAAGCAATAGTAGGTGCAGTATTTGGTATTGGGGTGGTTAAAGGAATGCATACAGTAAATAAAAAAACTATTCTAAAAATAATTTCCGGATGGTTCTTCACTCCTGTTGCAGGTATGTCTTTTTGTCTTATACTCTATTATTTATTCTGTTAATGCCGGGACAACCTGATATATTGCAGTTCTCAAAAATAGTATGTTATAATAATTTCTGTAAAAAATATCAAGGTAAATATCCATATGAACAGCATATATTTCTATATGGGAGCAAAGGTCTATTTTGAAAGAGGAGGTATAGAAAAGTACATCCCTGAGATAAAAAAATACGGCAAAAAAGTCCTTATAGTAAGTGGAAAGAGTTTTATATTTAAATCAGGTCTCTTTGAGAAAATCACAGGTACCCTTTCAAAAGAAGGAATAAAATATATCTCATATCCTGGAGCAAACCCGGAGCCAGACACGGAAAATGTGGATAAAGGCGCTGAGTTATGTATAAAAGAAGGTTGTGACTGTATTTTAGCTGTGGGCGGCGGAAGCGCAATAGATGTAGGAAAAGCAATAGCAGTTGTTGCTACTAATGGGGGTTCTGTAAAGGACTACTTTGGTGAGGTGCAGTATAAAAATGAACCCCTTCCTGTTATTGTCATACCTACTACCTGTGGTACAGGAAGTGAAGTAACAAGGTTTGCTGTTATAGTTGACAGAAGCCAGAATACAAAAAAGACAGTCAGCAGTGAGAAAATTATACCAAAACTTTCAATACTTGATGCTGAGGTACTGGCAACACTTCCTGTACATCTTGTAGTAGCAACAGGTATGGATGCTTTCTCTCATGCTGCGGAAAGTTATCTTGCTAAAAGGGCTGACTTTATTTCAAAAATGTTCGCAAGAGAAAGTTTAAAAATAATATTAGAATTTATTCCTCAAACAAAAACAGAACCATGCTCTCTTGATGCAAGAGAAAAACTACTCCTTGCTTCCCTTATTGCTGGATTTGCATTAAATAGGACAGGAACGATTATAGTTCATGGTATGGGTTATGCACTTACCATTTTATATAATACCCATCACGGAACTGCTAATGCTTTACTTTTACCTTATGTTTTTGAGTACTTAAAAAGAAATGGATATGAAGAGGAAATGACTGAACTTGAACTAATGTGGGGAGATACAGAAAGATTAAATAACTTTGTAAAAAGATTAGGATTGCCATCAAGATTAAGAGATATAGGTGTAGGTAAAGATAAGATAGAAAAACTTGCAGAACTTGCTGTTGTAGGCACACAAAGGTCAATGAAAAATATGAAGATACAGATAGGAAGAGATGACTTTAAAAAAATTTTTGAAAGCGCGTGGTAATGGAGGTGTTAAATGAAGATAAAACTTTTTGATATGACTTTAAAAGAAGTAAGAGAAGGTAGTCCTTTTGAAGTTGCTATTCTGCCATGGGGTGCCTGTGAACCACACAATCTACACCTTCCATATGGATGTGATACCCTTGCAGCAGAAAAAATCAGTGTTATAAGTGCAGAAAAAGCAGAAAAAAAAGGTGCAAAGGTAATTGTACTTCCTGCAATTCCCATCGGAGTTAATACTAATACCTTAAATTTTTCTATGACATTAAACCTTAATCCTACCACTCAACTTACCATATTAAAGGATATTATATATTGTCTTGAAAAACATAAAATCAATAAAATGATTATATTTAATGGACATGGAGGCAATGATTTTAAATGGATGGCGAGGGAATTACATGAAAAAACTAGTGTACATATATTTGTATTAAACTGGTGGGAAATAGGACAGGAATTTGTTGACAATGTATGTGATGATAAAACAGGAGAACATGGGAATGAAGCAGAGACATCCTGGTTTATGTATCTATATCCTGATAAGGTTCACCTTGAATGGGCAGATGAGGGGCAAGTAAAAGAGCCGGTACTGAAGTCATTAAAAGAAAACAATCTATGGATAACAAGGCCGTGGCATCTGCTTACCACTAATTCTGGTTATGGAAACCCAAAAAGAGCAACAGCAGAAAAAGGGAAAATGATTGTTGAAGAGATAACTGACAGAATCGCTGAGATAATAAAGGAATTATCTGAAGCAAAGATAACCCCTACATTTCCCTATTAATATGAAACTCATCCATTTTTCAGAGATTAAAAAGATAGATAAAGAGATTGTACTTGGAATAGGAAAGTTTGATGGTGTCCATTCAGGACATAAGAAAATCCTAAGTATTGTATTAGCAGAGGCAAAAAAAGAGGGTAGAGTGGCAGGAATTATTACTTTCAGAAAATTCCCTGTTGAGTTTTTACTCTGTTCGTGGAAGGAAAAACTTTCTCTATTAAAAGAAACAGGGATAGAATTATGTGTCTGGTGTGATTTTGATGATATATCGCATCTTTCGCCTGAAAAGTTTTTAGAGACATTACTTGAAGCGGGAGCAAAAACAATAGTTGTCGGTTATAACTTCCGTTTCGGTAAAGGAAGAAAAGGAGATGTAAAACTTCTCCGTAAGCAATCAAAGGAAAGAGATTTTTCACTTATAGTTGTGCCTTCTTATAAAAAAAATGGCGAAATAGTAAGTGCATCAAAGATAAGGAAAATGATAAAAAATGGAGATATTGAAAAGGCGAATAAACTACTGGGAAGATATTTTTCTGTATCGGGTAAAGTTGTAAAAGGTAAAGGAATAGGTAAAAAAATGGGGTTTCCCACTGCAAATCTTGCTCTTGAAAATAATATATGTATTGGACAAGGTGTCTATGCTGGATGGGTAGAGCATAAAAGAAAAATTTACAAATCAGCAATAGTTATAGGGAAATCTCCTACCTTTAACAATGATGTAAATAAGTTTGAGGTATTTATCATTGATTATGAAGGGAAAAAGACCTTATATAATAAAAAAATAAGGTTTTTTTTGTATAAAAAACTCAGAAATCAGATTAAATTTCAGTATTTAGAAGTACTAAAAAAGCAGATAGAAAAAGATATAAGAGAGATAAAAATTATGTTGCAAAAAATCCCTGCTCCAGAATTATAAAACAATTTTTTATATTAAAGATAAACTTTACATTTCTCCTACCCTTGTTAATACCAGAAAGTGTATTTTGTTTCATATGAATTTTTAATGAGGCAATTAGCTCTAATGCAGAATTTGAGATACCTTAGGTAATACCTCCCACATCTTTGAAAAGTTAGAAGATTCTGTGCGGTAGCATTTATCCCCCTCACCCTTACCCTTAATCCTCACCTTTATCATTCTCCTTCATATGGGGAGGAATTTAAAAATCTTTCCTTTTCCCTCACCTTTTATTCCTTCTCCCCACACTGGCCCCTCTCTTTTTCCCGCTCCCCATTGGGGAGAGGGGTGCTGGGTAGAGGAGTAAGGAGCACCGCATAGCACAGAGGGCGAGATGGTATTGCCAATGCGACGAGTAAGGAGCATTGTTTGGCAAGGGCAGTGAGTCGGTGAACTGCCCCCCGTTGACCGAAGCCCGTAAGGGCAAGAAGGGTGAGGGGTCTCCTCTCTTTCCCCTCGCCCCGCACAGAGGGGAGAGGATATGGGTGAGGGGAGGGTTGGGGTATTTTTGAACAAAAAATTAGATGGAAACTGTCACCTATATACCCTATCCGTACGCTCTACCTGTTGCTTCATTAATTTTTCTATATGAAACGGGTATCGTTGCCTCATTAATTTTTCTATACAAAAGTTTCTTCTTTTTCCAATTTCTTTCTTTCA
>JAMWCZ010000012.1:16951-26993 GCA_023819225.1 Candidatus Omnitrophota bacterium | reverse complement strand
ATTCCTTCTTACTTTCTTTCTTTCTCATCTCTATAACTCTTACCTATGTATCTTAAATTCTGTAAAAGGCAATAATTTTGTAAAGGGTGTCTACCTCTTATAACTCCATAAAATTTGTAGCAATTCCTTGTATATCACGAATTGTATGATAAACCTGATCGCCAAATTTTTAGTGGGGGGGCACACCGCTACCGGCTATGCCCCCCTGTTTTAAGACAAATAAAGCAAGATGATTACATCTTTAATGGAATTATGGTATTATAAAGGTATGAGAAAGATATGGATATTACTTTTTTGTATAACGGGAGTTCTATATTCAGAAGGGATTGCTTATAGATTAGATATAGATGGCGCTATAGGTCCTATTACCTATTATCAGATAAAGAATACACTTAATCTTGCTAAAAAAAACAATGCAAATTTTATTTTATTAGTTATTGATACCCCGGGTGGACTTCTTTCTTCTACAAGGAAGATAGTTCAGGAAGTCCTTTCTTCAGATATACCTGTTATTGCATATGTTTATCCCAGGGGTGCTCAATGTGCATCAGCGGGTGTCTTTGTTGCCCTTTCCTGTCATATCGTTGCTATGGCTCCTGCGACAAATATAGGTGCTGCCCACCCTGTAACCCTTACAGGTAAGCAGGAAGAGAAAATGGAAGAAAAGATAGTTAATGATACAGCAAGTTTTGTAAAAAGTATTGCAGATTACCGTGGTAGAAATTCTATCTGGGCTGAAAGGGCTGTGCGGGAAAGTATATCCTCATCTGCTGAAGATGCATTAAAGGAGAATGTTATAGATATAATTGCTGCTGATATAGATGAACTCTTATCCACTATTGATGGGAAAACCGTAAAGATTGGTGGTGCAGCAGAAACAGAGAGAATAGTTTCTACCGCTGGTATTTCTTTGTTGAAGCCGAAAGAAACATTTAAGGAACGGATTCTTAAGGTTATTTCCGACCCTACTATTGCTTATATATTGTTGACAATAGGAATGTTAGGTATATTGATTGAGCTTTATCATCCTGGTTTTGGTATTCCTGGAGTTGTAGGTACTGTTTCCCTCATCCTTGCATTTTTCGCACTTCATACACTTTCTATTAATATGACGGGCTTATTGCTTATTGCTGTAAGTTTTATCCTTTTTGCAATAGAGGCAGTGACTCCTACCTTCGGATTATTTATAATATCAGGAACAGTAACGCTATTTCTTGGTTCTTTTTTCCTGTTCAGACCTGAGGGAGAACAGGGTATGTCTGTTTTTATAATAACAGGTGTGACAGTGGCTGTGTCTCTTATACTGGGGCTTGCTATATGGTTTATGGTTAAAACAAGAAAGAGAAAAATTGCCATAGGGAGTGAAGCATTCCTTGGAGAGAAAGGGAAGGTAGTAAAGCCCCTTACTCCCGAAGGTCTGATTTTTATTCAGGGGGAGTACTGGAAGGCAAAAAGCATATCGGGGGAGATTCAGGAAGGCAGAGAAGTGGTTGTCAGGCAATATGATGGGCTCACACTTATAGTGGAACCTGTTGATGACAAGATTTTGCAGGAAATAGAGAAATACAAATAGGAATTGGAATGAAAAGCGTGAGATGTGATAGGTTAGAAGAAAAAGATGAAGGGGATATCCTATAAAGGTTTGGTGACATCTCACTTTTCACAAGTCACTTCTCACGCATCTGGATAAATTTGGAGGGAAGATGGAAAGTAAGGGATATGGGTCTGATGCATGGAGAATATTCAGGATAATATCAGAATTTGTAGATGGTTTTGAGACACTTGAGATGGTTAAAAATGCTGTGACAGTATGGGGGTCTGCAAGAATAAAAGAAAACGATATCCTTTATAAAAAGGCGGTTGAGACAGGGAAACTCCTTGCAGAAAAGGGATATGCTGTTATTACAGGTGGTGGACCTGGCATTATGGAAGCAGCAAATTTAGGTGCTACACTTGGAAAGGGTGAATCAATAGGAATAAATATTGAACTACCACATGAGCAGAAGCCCAATCCTTATATAAAGACACTTATATCCTGCAGATATTTTTTTACCAGGAAGGTAATGTTTGTAAAATATGCTAAGGGTTTTATTATCTTCCCCGGTGGGTTTGGTACACTGGACGAGTTTTCAGAAACAATAACCCTTATCCAGACAGAGAGGACTCATAAATTCCCTGTAATCCTTATAGGAAAGGATTACTGGGAAGGGCTGATTAAATGGATGGAAAATATACTTGTAGGCAGTGGATATATAGACCATAAAGATATGCGTCTTTTTAAAATTGTTGAAGAGCCGGAAGAAGCGGTAAGATGTATAGACGAATTTTATAAAAAAGGGACTAACCCGAAAGCAAAGAGATAAATTCTGAGAGGTATCTTTCTGCAACATTCTTGTTTTTCCCTTCAACATAAATCCTTATAACTGGCTCTGTTCCTGATGGTCTTATATGAACCCATCCGTCTGTTCTTATTATTTTTATTCCATCTTCTAAATTTACCTTTTCACTCCCTGATACCTTTTCTCTTATATTTTTAAGTATTTCTTCCACTTTTTGCCTATCTGAGATGCTTATCTTCTTTTTTATCATAAAATATTTTGGCATTTCATCTATTATTTCAGAGAGACATTTTTCTCTATATGCTAAATATTCTAAAATCAATGCCATACCGACAAAACTATCTCTCCCGTAGTGAACATCAGGAAATATGACACCCCCATTTCCTTCTCCTCCTATAACAGAACCGGTTTCTTTCATCTTCTCAACAACATTTACCTCTCCTATCTTTGTTCTATGAACAGATACACATAAAGCCCTTGTAATTTCTTCTATAAGGGCTGTGGTAGAGAGGTTGACTACAATACCGCCTTTTTTGTGGTATTCAAGTATATCTCTGGTGGCAAGGACAATCACCATTTCTTCCCCGGGAATATTACCATCTTCAGAGACAATAGCCAGCCGGTCACAGTCAGGGTCTTGTGCAAATCCAATATCTGCTTTTTCTTTTATTACTGTTTCAGAAAGTTCAACAAGATTTTCCGGGAGTGGTTCAGGATTATGAGCAAAAATACCAGGGGGCTCTTTATTTAGCAGGACTACATCACATCCAAGTCCTTTTAGAAATTTTTCTGTAAAAATTGCTCCTACCCCCTGGCATACATCAACAACAACATTAAATTTTTTCGCCCTTATCCTTTCAACATCTACCGTTCTGTATATATTGCTGAAATATTTATCAGTATATTCCATAAAGGAAAGAAAACCTGGCTCTTTTGATATAGTAAATGCCCTTTTATAATAGACATCCAGCATCCTTTTCATCTCTTCAGTATTCAAAAAAGTCCCTTTTTCAGAGAAAAATTTTATCCCGTTGTATTCCTGAGGATTATGACTGGCTGTAATAACAATTCCTGCTGCCCTTGTCATTTCTTCTTTTTCTATTACACATCCCATTTCTGGCGTAGGTGCAATTCCGAGGTCAACTACATCCTTTCCTGTGCAGAGAAGTCCTGTTATTATTGAATCCTTCAATGACTTACCACTGGTTCTTGTATCAGAACAAACAAAAACTTTTTTCGTCCTGATATAACTCCCAAAAACAATTCCAAAATTAAATACTATTTCTGAAGTCAGGAAATCAGGATATATGCCTCTTATTCCTGAAACACTTATCTGTAATCCATTTTTTATCTTGTCGTTCATATTTAAAATAAGTTATGACTACCTTTTTACTGGGATAAGATACCTTTCTATCCCGTTTTTTTCTATTTCTTCAAGTGTAGCAGCATCCTCTATTTTAAAATCTCCTATCCTTGTTCTTTTCAAAGCAGATTGAGTTCCTCCACAGCCAAGTTTATTGCCAATATCCCTGCATAAAGACCTTATATAAGTGCCTTTTGAGCATACAACCCGCAAACCCACATACGGAAGCGAAATATCTATTATCTCAATTCGCTTAATAAAAACTTTTCTTGGTGGAGGAGATATAGTAATCCCTTTCCTGTATAATTTATATAGAGGGGCTCCTGCTTTTTTTATCGCAGAAACAACAGGAGGTATCTGTTCAATTTCGCCTTCAAATTCTTTAACAACTCTTGCTATCTCTTCTTTACTTACTTTCACTTCCTTTTTTTCTAAAACCTTACCTTTAATATCATCTGTGTCTGTTATAATACCAAGCAACATTCCTGCTTCATACTCTTTTTCCATCCTCATAAATGTTGTACTCATTCTCGTGGCTTTCCCTATGCAAATAATAAGAACTCCTGAAGCAAGAGGGTCAAGTGTTCCTGCATGACCTATTTTCTCTTTTATCCTGAACGTTCGCTTTATAAACCTTATTACATCATAAGAAGTAATACCTGATGGTTTATTAACAGGAATTATTCCATCCATATCTTTTAAATAAGTCAAAATTCAAAAGTCAAAGTTTTTATTTTATAGAAGTTAACTATAATACCTGTTTCAATTAAATCCTTAACTTTTAAATTTTTCATTATAATTTTGACTCTTGAATTTCGTCCTTTGATTACATTCTTCCCTTCTGAAACATTTTATCTATTTCATTCAATACTTTTTGTTCTACTTCATCTAATGATAAACCTGTAAAGTAACAACCTGCTGCTTTTTTGTGCCCTCCACCACCAAATTTTGAAGCGAGACATTCAACATCAAACCTTCCTTTACTTCTTAAACTGACCTTTACTACATTATTATGTGCCTCTTTAATAAGAAATACTATATTTGCCTCTTTTATCTTTACCAGTAAGTCAATAAAACCCTCTGTATCTTCTTCTTTTGTTCTGGTTTTTCTATACATATCCCTGCTTATTTTCATCCAGCAGGTCTTTCTTTCTCTTTCAAATTTCAGATTTCCGAGTGCAAGATAGAGTAGTTTAATAGACCTTAAAGGCCTTTCTAAATAAACCTTTTTTGCGATTTTTTCAGGAGCAGCTCCTCTGTTTATTAAGTCCTGAACAACACCCATAGTAAAAGGTTTGATATTATAGATAAAACTTCCTGTATCTGTTAGTATGGCTGTGTAAAGACATTCCGCCTCTTTTCTTGAAATATCTCTATTTAAGTATGAGATTAAAAAATAGACCATTTCTCCTGTGGCAGAAAAATTATGATTGGTCCAGTTGAGATGTGCAAATCCTGGATTGGAAAAATGGTGGTCTATATTCACAACGATTTTTGCCTTTTTCACAAGTTTAAAAACATTACCTGTCCTATCAGAAGAACCGCAGTCAATTACTATTGCAACATCGGGTGTTATTGAAATTTCAGAACTGTAGATATGAACTCTTTTTGTATAGGGTAAAAACCTATATATTGCAGGGATACTATCATAATTTACAATAATTGCTTCCTTCCCTGCTCTTTTTAATGCACTATACAGTGCGATTTCGCTTCCTATAGCATCTCCGTCTATATTCCTGTGGGTGGTAAGCAAAAAATATCTTTCTTTTTCTAAAATCTCACATATCTCTGAAACCTTTTTTGCATCATTAAGCGATAACTGGATTTCCATAGAGAACCTCTTTTATTCTTTCTTTTAAAATATCAAGGCATTCACCTTTATATGCAGAAATAAACACAGCATCAGGATATCTGTTTTTAAGTATATTAAGTTCTTCCTGATTTAACAGGTCTATTTTGTTATACACATCAATCTTTGGTTTGTCTTCACAGGATAGCAATTTTAACACATCTATAATAGTATTATGTTGTCTCTCCATATTAGGTGAAGAGATATCATATACACAGAGTATAAGGTCTGCAAAAGTAACCTCTTCAAGTGTGGATTTGAATGCTTCTATCATATGGTGAGGTATATTATGAAGGAGCCCTACAGTATCTGTCATAAGGCATATCCTATTTTCTCCCAGATAGACACCTCTTGTAGCAGGGTCAAGTGTTGAAAATAGTTTATTGGCAACATATAGTTCTGAAGAGCTCATTTTATTTATTATGCTTGTTTTTCCAACATTGGTATAACCAATAGCAGAAACGACAGGAAGGTTTTTCCTTTTTCTTGACATACGAATAATTTCTCTGTGCTTCTCTATCTCTTCTATTTCCTTTTTAAGCCGATGCATTCTCTCTTTTATCCTTCTTCTGTATACTTCAAGTTTCATTTCACCAGGACCTTTTGTCCCAAGACCTCCTCCTATTCTTGAAAGAGATATACCATAACCTGTCAAACGTGGAAGAATATAGGAGAGTTGAGCAAGTTCAACCTGTATTTTACCTTCCCTGGATTTTGCGTGTTCTCCAAAAATATGAAGTATAAGTTCAGTTCTATCAATGACTCTTATCTTTAAAAAATCTTCTATATTTCTCTGTTGAACGGGTGTAAGTTCATTACCAAAAATGAGAAAATCTGCTTTTTCCCTGTCTGTATATATTTTTATTTCTTCAAGACGTCCTTTCCCGATATATGTAGCAGGATGTATAATGTTATGGCTGTAAATAAATTCTTTTATAACTCTTAGATAGAGGGTTGATGAGAGGAACTCCAATTCTTTAACTACTTCTTCTGTTTCAGATTCACTTTTTTCTTTGAACGCAACAAGAACTGCTTTTCTTCCTGTAAAAGTACTGGAACGGATTTCTTTTAGATTCTTCACTTTTTCTCTATCTTTGACACCTTCAATACCATCAACCTGTCTCTGTGTCCATAACCTCTTTTATATCCGGTTTTAGGTTTCTTCTTAAATGAATAAATTTTTTCGCCCTTTTTCTCCTCTACTATATCACATATAACCTTGATATTTTTAAGTTTTTTCCCATCAGTAACTATTTCATTCTCATCTATACAACAAACAGGTGTTAATTCTATCTGTTCTCCAACTTTTTTATCTTTTAATCTAAATGTTGAAAACACCATTCCTTCTTTAACCCGAACCTGTTTCCCACTGATATCTACAAATACATCCATTTTGCTCTCCCTTTTTATTTTTTACTTTCTTCTATGAATTTTATATCTTTTTCAAGATTTTGCAAAATCTCTTCTAATTGTTTTTTCTTTTCTTGTTCCTTTTCCTGAATCTCTTCAGGCGCTTTTGATGTAAATTCAGGACTGTTTAATTTCCTTTCTATTTTTTCAAGATAACCTTTCAGTTTTTTTTGTTCTCTGTAAAGTTTATCAAGTTCTTTCTGAACATCTATTATACCTTCAAAAGACATTCCAATTCTACCCTGTCTGAGATTTTTTATCAACAGGTCTTCTTTTTTTTCTTTAGAAAACCCTGAAATTTTACTCACTCCAGCCAGTTTTGATATTATTTTAGCAGATAGTCCTTCAGGGACCCTGTCAAAATAGCAATTAATCTGTCTGGAAACAGGAATACCAAACCTCATTTTTAGATTTCTTATGCTTGTTATTATTTCCATAATATCTTCCATCTCTTCCATAATATTTTTTTCTCTATCAATATCGCTTTTTTCAGGCCAGGAACTTATCATTATACTTCCACTTTCTAAATCGCAATAATTCAAAAAGACCTGCCATAGTTTATCAGTTATAAAGGGTATAAATGGATGTAGCATCTTTAATAGAGATATATGGACATAAAATAGAATTGGAAGAACCTTCTCTTTAAAATATTCTTCTTCATACTCCTGATATACCTTGGATATTTCAAGATACCAGTCGCAGAAGGTGTGCCAGAAGAAGTCATAAAGTAGATTAATTGCTTCGTTAAGACGGAATTCAGTTAAAGCAGTGTTCGTCTTTTCAATAACTTCGTCAAGAGATGTAAGAATCCAGATTTCTGGTAATTTCAGCCCTTCAAACTTCTTATGTAATATGACCTTCTCTCCATATTTTTCTCCAGCACTCACTATAAATCTGGATGCATTCCACAACTTATTCATAAAATTCCTTCCCTTGATATAAAATGTGGAGGAAAGAAAAACATCCTGTCCTGCTGATGTCATAGAGATTAAACTGAACCTTAAACTATCTGCCCCATACTTTTCAATAATATCAAGAGGGTCTATAATATTACCAAGAGACTTGCTCATCTTCCTTCCTGTTTTATCCCGAACAGTTCCGTGTATCACAACATTTTTAAATGGATGTTTACCCATAAATTCATATCCAGCCATTACCATTCTTGCAACCCAGAAAAATAGTATTTCTTGAGCAGTAACCAGTGTATCTGTTGGATAATAAATCTCAAGGTCTTCTGTCTTTTCAGGCCATCCAAATACAGAGAATGGCCATAACCAGGAAGAAAACCAGGTATCAAGCACATCAGGATCCTGATAGATATCTTTTGAACCACAATCCGGGCATTGTTCCGGTTTAGTTGCCGTTACAATTATTCCCTTCTGTTTTTTTATATCTTGTGCCTCATCAGTTAATTTTGAATCTGCTTGATAGCAATTTCTACAGTAATAAACAGGAATCCTGTGTCCCCACCATATCTGCCTGCTTATACACCAGTCCTTTATATTGTATAACCAGTTAAGATATACCTTTTTCCATCGTTCTGGATAAAATTTTAGTATATCTTTCTCTGCTGCTTCTATTGCCGGCTTTGCAAGAGGAGACATCTTAACAAACCACTGAGATGAGAGATACGGTTCTATAATATTATCACACCTATAACAGGTTCCTATCCTTGTTAAATATGGTTCTTTTTTACTTAGGAGTCCCATCCCTTGTAGTTCCTTTACTAAATTTTCTCTGCAGATAAATCTGTCTATACCTTTAAACTTTCCAGCGTTTTCATTCATTATTCCTTCTTCATCCATAATAGTTATAAATGGCAGATTATGTCTTATTCCTATGTCAAAGTCCAGAGGGTCGTGCGCCGGGGTAACTTTTACTGCTCCTGTTCCAAATTCGGCTTCAACCTTTTCATCCGGTATAACAGATATAGTTCTATCTACAAAGGGTAGTTTTACCTGTTTACCAATAAGTTTCTTGTATCGTTCATCTGAAGGATTGACCGCAACAGCAGTATCCCCTAACATTGTCTCTGGGCGTGTTGTCGCAACCTCAATAAATCCACCTTCAATAAGTGGGTATTTAATATAATAGAGAAAGGCATCCTCATCTCTATAGGTTACTTCCTCGTCGGACAGAGCGGTTCCACATCTACAACACCAATGGATAATCCTTTTCCCTTTATATATAAGCCCTTTATTATAAAGATGAATAAATGCTTCTTTTACAGCACGGGACAATTTTTCATCCATTGTAAATCTTTCTCTACTCCAGTCACAGGAAGCACCCAATTTCTTTAACTGAAATATTATTGTTGAACCATATTTTTCTTTCCATTTCCATACCTCTTCAATAAATTTTTCCCTGCCCAGGGTTTTTCTATCCAGTTTTTCCTCCCGAAGGGTCTTTTCTACAACATTCTGTGTCGCTATACCTGCATGGTCTGTTCCGGGAACCCATAGCGCGTTGAATCCAGACATCCTTTTCCATCTAATTAAAATATCCTGAATAGTATTATTCAATGCATGCCCCATGTGTAATACACCTGTAATATTAGGTGGTGGTATAACGATGACATAATTCCTTTTTACCTTATTGTGGACAGGGGAAAAATAACCATTTTTTTCCCAGAACGTATAAAGTTCTGTTTCCATACCTTCAGGATTATATTGAGGTGGGAATTTCGCTTCCATCATCTACTATGCCTGTGGTTTTATAACCTGTGATATAGCGCTTTTAATAAAGTCAATTTTCACGCCATCTTTAAATTCAACCGTTACAACATTATCCTTTATCTTACTGACAGTTCCCATTGCACCACCTATTGTTACAACCCTATCCCCTTCCTTAAGTTCGTCCAGCATCTTCTTATGTGCCTTCTGCTTTTTCTGCTGTGGTAGAATTAATAGAAAATAAAAGACAAAGAATATCAGGATGAGAGGTAAAAGCGCACCAAGTGGATTCGTCTGTACTGGTTGTGCTTGTGCAAATATCATTTATTCCCCCTTTGATTTTATATATGTATTATTATACTTCTAATCCCATCTTATGTGTAATCTCTAACAATTTTTCTTGAGCAAT
>JAMWCZ010000012.1:0-16941 GCA_023819225.1 Candidatus Omnitrophota bacterium | reverse complement strand
CTTTTCAAAGTTTTTGCGAAATTTTTTGAAAGTTCCGTCTTCTATTGAGTTTCGGATGTTTTTCATAAACTGCATCATAAAATATATATTGTGATAAGAATTAAGCCGCAGGCCTGTTATTTCACCAGTGTTAATCAGATGTCTTATATAAGCCCTGGTATAATTTCTGCAAACGAAACAATTGCAATCTGGGTCAAGAGGAGAAAAGTCATCTTTATATTTTCCTGCTTTAATATTTATCTTTCCTTTAGATGTAAGTGTTGACCCTGTTCTTGCTATATGTGTGGGCATACCACAGTCAAAGAGGTCAATACCTTTTTCAACCATATCAAGAATTTGTAAAGGCATTCCCAGTCCCATAAAATACCTTACCTTTTCTTCCGGGATATATTTTATTGTAAAATCTATTACCTCTACGGTTTTTTCAAATGGTTCTCCTATACTTAAACCACCTATACCAAAACCGGGGAAGTCCATATTTTGCATTTTATCAATACATCTTTCTCTGAGCTTACGATATATACCTCCCTGAAGTATACCAAAGAGTTGCTGATGGTCTGTACCTTTTTCATTGAATGACTTCCTGCATCTTCCTGCCCATTTTATAGTAATATCAACACTATTTTTAACTTCTTCATAATCGTCCCAGTTTTTCGGGCAATAATCAAAAGCCATTATGATATCTGCACCAATTCTGTTCTGTATCTCTATTGATTTTTCAGGAGTTATAAAGTGTAAAGAGCCGTCCAATTTTGAACGGAAATATACGCCTTCATCTTCAACCTTGACATTTTCTAAACTGAAAATTTGGAATCCACCGCTATCCGTAACAATAGGTCTTTGCCAGTTCATAAAGTTATGGAGTGAACCTGTCTTTTCTATGATTTCTATGCCTGGTTTTAAGTATAAGTGGTATGCATTGGAGATGAGCATCTCCACATCCATTTCCAGTAAGTCCTCAGAAGAAAGTGTCTTTACAGTTCCAAGTGTAGCAACAGGCATAAAACAGGGTGTATTAACAGTGCCATGGGGTGTTAATATCTCCCCTACCCTTGCATCGGTCTCTCCGTCTTTTTTAATTACCTTAAGCATTCCTTTTTTCTCTTCTCTCCCCATATTCCCCTCTTCCCACTTCCTTTTCTCCCTCTCCCCGCTGTGCGGGGAGAGGGTTTAGGGTGAGGGGGCTCATTAAATAATTAACATTGCATCTCCGTAGGAATAAAATCTGTACTTCTTCTCCACTGCTAATTTATATGCTTTTTCTATCAATTCTGTCCCTGCAAAGGCACATACAAGATAAAGATGTGTTGAACCAGGTAGATGGAAATTTGTAACTAATGCCTCTACAACCTTAAACTTAAATCCTGGTTTTATAAACAAGTCAGTATAACCTGACATACTGTGAACTTTACCATTTATCACAGAACTTTCCAGTGCCCTTACAACACTTGTCCCAACAGCAACTACTCTGTTTCCTTTCTCTTTTGTTTCATTTATTATATTAGATGTCTCCTCTGTTATTTCTATATACTCTTCTCCCGGTTTATCTTTTTCTTTTAATATCCTAAATGATGCCCACCCAATATGAAGTGTTATATATGCGACATTAACTCCCTTCTTTTTTAACTTTTCAAGTATATCAGTAGTAAAATGTAGTCCTGCAGTAGGAGCAGCAACAGAACCGTCTTTTTTAGCATAGACCGTTTGATAAAAACTCTCATCTTGTTTTTCCGGTGTTCTTTTAATGTATGGTGGTAAGGGAACCTCTCCAAAACTAAAAATTTCACTATCATTATCTGTATCAAACTCCGCTATATAACTTCTATCCTCTGCTCTTATAATCTTTACATTTATTGCCTTTCTATCTTTTTCTATTGTAAATCTCTGTCCATCTTTGATATTTCCTCTTAACAATACATTCCATCTGTAAGAAGATAGTTTTTTCAGTAAAAATACTTCAACCTTCCCACCTGTTTGTTTGACACCTCTCAATCGCGCAGGGATAACTCGTGTATCATTAAGCACCAGTGTATCGCCTTCTTCAATATACTCTGATATTTTTTCAAATATCGTTTCTTCTATCCGTCTGGTCTTTCTATAAAGAATCATCAGATGTGCTTTTTCTCTCTCTTGCAAGGGATACTGAGCTATTAACTCTCGTGGTAATCTATATTCAAAAATTTCTTTCATCATCTTTAAAGAAAAGTATTAAGGTAAGGAATTATTATAAGAAATTTTTCTGTAAACTACAATACTGGGATTAAGATATATCAAGTCCTCAGGAAGAGTTTTAAACCTGAAAGTTATAAATCCCAATGAAGGATATTTTTCAAACTTTTTCTCTACTTTATACATTCCTGACTTCACAAACTCATTATAAAAATTTATTCTCTCCTCTTGTAATCTAATTGGATAGGGAGGGATAGGCGCCTGGAAAGAAGAAAGAATAAAATATTCTGGTTTTTTCTTCTGTAATTCTTCAATGTTATATTCGATTACTTCCACCCTGTATGTATAATAATCAAAGGGGGGCATCTGAAACTGCCAGGGAACTTCTGTAACTCCTATACTACTCCCGGCAGGGATATTTTCCTTTATCCACATTCCTGCCTCTGTCCGTATATTCTCCTTTATAAAAAGCATCTCAAATGCCATTCCGTATATAAAAGTAAAAGTAAGTATTAAAATAATTGCTACACTCCTTATAAATAAAATTGCTTTATTTTTAACAGAAAACCAGCCAGTCGTTCCAATTATAATAAAAGGTGGAAGAACAGGAAGGATATACCGTGCAAATTTAAGAGACGGAAAGGATATTGTTAAGAAGAAAAAAACTATCCATAGTATAACTACTATTCTACTTTTATCCTGCCTTTTATAAAGAGTGAAGACAATTCCGAGAAGAAGAAATACCAGTAATGGTAGTCCTAATCCGTATCTTAAAGATGTAATATAAAAATAGGGGGAGAAAACAATTTGTGTTGCATTTTGTCCCTCTCCTAAAAACAGATGACGAATAGAAGTAAAAATAAAAGGATATGTAATTATTATCACTCCAATAAATGATAAAAAGGAATACACTATATTTTTCATTTTCTCTCTAATACTTTTGTTTTCTATCAAAAAAGCCACAAAAGATACGAAAAATGCAAGCAAGAAAGTAATCTTGTGTCCTGCTGCAATTCCAGCAGACAATCCCATAAGAACAGGTCCCTTTTTTTCTCCGTCCAGATATCTTAAAGCAAAATAGATTGTAAGCATTATCCAAAAAGTTCCAGGAATATCAACATACATATAGTGCGTATTCATAAGAAAGATTGGTGAAAAAGTTAATATAATAACAGAGAGAAAGGCAGAAACTTTATTTTTTGAAAGGCATTTTGTTATGATATATGTGAGTAATACTATTCCGATTCCGTAAATGAGAGATATGAGCCTGCCTGTGATGTAAAACTTTGCAATCTCTTCTGGATTAATAAAGTAATATAATATATCTCTGCTTAAATGGACAAAACCTGTTATGGAAAGAGAAAGTAGTAGGAGACCGTACAGGTAAAGATAAAAGCCCCCTATAGAAAACTGCTCTATAGAGAACTTGAAAAAAGGTGGTTTGATAGATTGCAGTGTCTTTATAATGAAATATTCGTCAGGATGATAACTACGTATAGGATTATAAAAAGAACGTGGTATCTCTGGTTTATTTTCATTAGAAAACTTCTGAATGCTATCTTTTTTTGTAAAGTATAACTCATTCAGTTTAGATGAAGGCAATCCCCAGTAGATTCCATTTATGGATATACCGAGGAAAATAAAAATAAGAAGTAAAATGATATATCTGTCTTTCATTTTTTTCCAAAAACTTCTTTGAGTAAATTTTTTGACTGCAGAGCAAAAAACACATTGATAGATGTGGTAATAAAAAGCATAAGTGGATGTAATAACCAGCAGATATCTTTGTAATAAAATGTTTTTCGGATGGCAACAGGTATGTTCGGAAATATCAAAAGGTTTTTCATAACATATATAAAAAATCTGTACTTCTTTGTAATCCATCTAAAGTCCTTCTTTTCATTGATATATACCATTGAATAGTTTCTTATCCATCTTATCCTTTTTTTAAGAAATTCAGAAAACCCCTTAACATTCTTATGAAAAACTGTTGCATCTTTAGGTATAGCAAAATATAAAAGATTATGCTTTGCTATCCGTGCTATAAACTCAACATCTTGAGCATAATCCCCTACAGTTTTTATAAGTTCTTTTCTGAAACAAAATCCATTACTTCCCATACAGTATGGCTCTTCAGGATTAAGTCGCACTTTATAATAGTTGCCCATATCTTCCATTTTAACAAGTCCGAGTGCAAGATGTGCATCCAGTGCCCTGTATATAGCAAAAGGGTCTACTCCTACATAACTCATATATCTGTTTACTATATTATCCTTTTTGTTAATATAAAGGCGTGGTACAGAAGCAAAAAGAGAAGGATTTTCTTCAAGAGGGGTTATCATATTTACTATCCAGTCGTTACCTATAAGTTCTATATCGCTTTCAGCAATAATAATATATTTACCATTTGCTTTCCATATCCCCTGGTCTTTCCCCATTCCTGCGCCTTCTGCAAGCACTTTTTCATTAAAATATATTTTCACGCCATATTTTTCGCATACCTTAAGAACTTCTGGCTTGCTTCCTCCATCTATGATTAAAATCTCTATTCTATCTTGAGGATAGTTCTGACTTCTGATACTTTTCAAGAGTTCCAGGACCCGAAAATCCTGCTCCTTCATCGGAGTTACAAAACTTACAAGTGGTTTTTCCATGTTATTTAATTACCTCTAATTCAACACTAATTTCAGCACAGGGTAATATCCAGCAAAAGAATCTTTCGTATAATACAGGAGATAAATTTATAAATGGATTGAAAAAATGGTTCAGCAAAGGATATTTCTCTCCGGTAAAATTCAATTTTCTTCTTTTTATTCTGAATAGTGGCAGTCCATATACACCTTTTTCTAAGTAATCAAATGTGAAAAAACTGAAAAATCTTTTATGAGTTGGGTCCCAGTAAGCTCCGACAAAACTGAAATGGGGAACAACTATAAAAACTTTTGCACCATTGGTAGAAATTCTTCTTATCTCTTCCAAGGTTTTCTTAAAATCACTCAGGTGTTCAATAATATGTCTTGCATATACTTCTGAAAAACTATTATCAGCAAATGGCCAGGGAAATTTATCTAAATCCCATACTACATCAACCCCCGGATATTTAATACAATCTACATTCAGACAATCCTTCTTTATATCTTTCCCACAACCTATATTAATATGCGTTTTTTGTTTCATCTGAGATATCTTTATACAATTTTTTAGCCCCATCAGGATTCTTATTTAGTATTTCAAATACAAGGAGCCAACAAAATTTTGTTGGGATTACAAATCTCCAGTAAGCCGAAGAAAAAAATCTATTAATTTTACTTGTAAACGGAATTTTTGATATATCATTTTCATTTATTTTTTTGAGAAGGAACCTACCCCATATACTCCATAGGGGAGGACATATACCATATTGCTTTTTGTTTATAATTTCAAATCCATTATCTTTTAAATAATTTTCAAATCTTCTAAAAGTAAATAATCCGCGATATATAAATTTATGTCCTGTTCTATAATTAGGTATGCTTAAAACCACTTTCCCATTTTTTTTACAAACTCTTTGAATTTCTTCAATAGCATTTTGAGGAGATTTTAAGTGCTCAAAAACTTCAAGGGCTATTACATAATCAAAAAAATTGTTTTCAAAAGGTATAGTTTCTTTACTTATATCTATAAGATAAGATTCTATCCCTATAGATTTTAAATTTTCTATCCCTTGATAGGATATATCAATACCTACTGCATAATTTCTTTTTCTTAAAAATTGAATAATTCCGCCATCTCCACAACCTATTTCTAACACTTTTTTATTTTCTACATTATTAAAAAACTCTTGTAATATCCATTGATACCTTAAAATGTTTTTATTGGAAACTTCTTTTCTGAAATAATTTCTATATATATCTTTATCAGAAGAAATGGTGCCTATTTTCCTCATTTTTTACACTCCCCCACAAAAATCCAATTCCATAGCCAGTATGTATGATGAAGAAGACAAGAGGTAGAAACAATAGATATTTAATGTTTTTATTTTGAACTGCCACCATACAAGAAAATGTAAAAATAGTAATGATATAAATAAAGATAGGGATAAGAAAAATTCTATTCAGAATTAAAAGAAAAGGGGATAAAACAAGATACAGTACAAATAGAGAGGGAATCATAAAAAGATATGGAGATAAACCTGTTTTTTTTACACTTTTTATTTTAGGCCTTACATATCCATAACGGAATACTTGTTTGAATAAATCAGCAGGGGTATTTCGTCTTCTGTGATATATGTATATATCCGGACAATAAGCCAGTTTTATTCCATGGTTAATAAGTTCATTAAAGAATACAGGGTCTTCTCCTGGCCAGAAACCAGGATTAAATAGTATCTCCGTAAAAATATCTTTTTTACAGAATATATTGGCTGAAGTGAGTTCTCTCTCGTCAGAATTAAGATTTAGTTCTCCTTTCCTGTATCTGTTTCTTATAGAGGCGCCGCCTATCATAGATTCAAGGGCAATACCTGAAGTATATCCGAAGGTAGTGTCATCAGGGGGGGTTAGTTGTGGACCACCAACCACATCTATTTCAGGATATTTTTCAAAAAAATCTTCTGCTTTTTTCAGCCAGTTCTTTTCCACTATAGCATCATCATCAACAAAAGCAATATAGACACCTTTTGCCTCTTTAACTCCATCATTCCGGTTCTGAGAAGTGTTGGGTCCCTTTTTTACTATAATCTCATATTTATCTGCAGGATAATCCTGATTTTTTAAATACTTTATTACTTCAGGAGTTCTCTCAGGAGCAACAGCCACAATTACAGAAAATTTTATATCACCCATATATTAAAATCCCATTCGTATTCTTAATAGGTCTTTTAAAAATTTTAAAGGGTCCTTTATAACACTTACTTTACTCTCTGGAGAGTTTAGCCATTCAACAGGTATCTCTTTTACTTTATAACTATTTCTTACTGCTTTATATAGGACCTCTACGTCAAAAGCAAATCCATTTATCTTTTGTTCTTTAAATAACTTTTTCCCACAGGAATTTTTAAACATCTTAAATCCACACTGCGTATCTGAAAATCTGTTTACAACTATAATTTTTATTATATAACATCCTACAATTCCTATAAGACGTCTTATAATATTCTGTTTTACTTTTACTTCTGCCCCAATTATGCCCCTTGACCCTATAGCAATATCATATCCATCATCTATTGCTTTTTTAAGTTTCTCAAATTCTTCTATTGGAGTAGAAATGTCTGCATCAGTGAAAAGTATAATATCCCCTTCTGCTGATAAGACACCTGTTTTTACCGCTGCTCCTTTGCCTTTATTTTTAAGATGGCATCTCAGTTTTACTTCCGGATGGTCAATAGAGAAATTTTTTACAAGATTTACAGTTCCATCACTACTACCATCATCCACCACAATAATTTCAAAGAGAAGACCTGTATTTTTAAAGTAATTATATACCTTTTCAAGAGTAGTCCCAAGCCGTCTTTCCTCATTATATGCAGGTATTATTATTGAAACGTCCATTTTTTCCATATTGTCCATAAATAAAGTCGGATATAAGGCAGTGTTTTTGATAGTTTAAACTTTGATTCCCCCTTTTTTCTACCGTACCAGATAGTTGGCACATCACATATTTTATAACCATTAATAAAAAACTTAACACATATTTCCATTGATACAGCAAACCCTTTTTCTTTAAGATTTAGAAAGAGAAGTTTCTCTTTTCTATACATTTTGAAAGCATTTGCTACATCTCTTGTAGGTATTCCTGTAAGTATATGAAGTGTTATTCCAACAAATCTTGAAAAAAAACCTTGAACTAATGGCCCCCCTACCCTTTTCCCACCTTTTACATATCTTGAACCACATATTAAATCATACCCTTCTTTTGCTTTTTCAAGCATTAAAGGTATTGTTTCAGGACTATCACAACTATCTGCCATAACAGGTAGGACAAATTCACCTCTTGCGTTTTTAAAACCCTCTTTTAATGTCTTCGCAAAGCCTGGTTCTCCAGTATTATCTATAAGTTTTATAAAAGAATATTGTTTCTCAAGATTTCTTACAATTTCAATGGTATTGTCTTTTGAATGGTCATTAATTACTACTATTTCTGTATTTTCAGGATTAATATAAGTTATAAGATTTTTAATTGTTTCTTCTATATTGCTTTCTTCATCTCTTGCCGGTATGATAATGCTGAGTAATATCTTCATATATTATACAAGTTTTTTCTTTTTTAACTCCTGAGATGCCTTTTCAAACTTATCTACTGCTTTTGCTCTTTTTGCCCAGTTTATAAGTTTCTTCATTCCTTCTTCAAAGCTAATTTCGGGTTTAAAACCAAGAATCTTTTTTATCCTGGTAATATCTGCATAGCAATGTCTTACATCACCTTTTCTAAATTTATATGTAACATCAGGGTGTACTTTTCCTTTTTTTCCTAAAAGTTCTATAAGTGTTTCCGCTACTTTCAGGATACTTACAGGATTACCTGTACCAACATTAAAAACCTGATGGTTTGCTTCTTCCTTTTCTATTGAAAGTAGACAGGCATTAACAATATCCCCTACCCATATAAAATCCCTTGTCTGCAGTCCATCTTCATATATTACAGGTGGCTTATTATTTTTTATCCTGCTTAAAAATATAGCTGCAACACCTGTATATGGATTTGAAAGAGATTGCCTTGGTCCATACACATTGAAGAATCTTAAAGCAACAACAGGAATTCCATATGTTCTCCCTATCAACAGAGACATTTCTTCCTGTTCTTTTTTTGTTATGGCGTATATAGAATTTGACATCAATGGGGTATCTTCTGGCGTAGGGACTGGTTTAAGAACGTCTTTACAATCAGGGCATAACGTTTCCCAGTTAAGGATATTCCTATCTTTAAAGTTGCGGAGCGGTGGTTTTACCTTTCCACACTTTTTACACTCATAAAGTCCTTCTCCATAAATACTCATAGATGATGCAATAACTAATTTTTTTACATTATGTTTTTCATTGGCAAGTATATCAAGAAGATTGGCGGTCCCCTGTATATTTGAATCCACATACTTTGCAATTTGATACTGTGATTGTCCCACACCAACCGCTGCTGCGAGATGGACTACAATATCAGAATCTATTACTACTTCTTTTAATTGTCTCTTGTTTCTTACATCTCCTCTTATGAATTTTGCCCTGATATTGTAATATTCAGGTAGTCCATCAGGATGGACCTGTTGTTCAAGATTATCAAAGACAGTTACCTTATAATGTCTCTTTTTAACCAGTTCATCTACTAAATGACTTCCTATAAAACCTGCTCCCCCCGTCACAAGTACCTTTTCCATTACCGCCCCCGCAGTGGAACAATAGAATTTCCAAAATTTTCTAAAAGAATATGTTTTATCTTAGCAATCTCTTTTTGAGTTAGAATACCATTTTCAACAAATTCTTTATAAGAATTAGGATTTATCTCTAATACTTCTTTGAAGTTACATAACTTATACTCAGTGCGTTTCATCCCAATATATTCTTTGTAAGAAGAAAACTCCCATAGTTCTGGTTTATCAACTAACCCAGCAGTTACAGGATTTAAATGAATATATCTTGTTAAATGCAGGAGATATTCATCAGTATCAATTAGTACATGTTTAAACCTGCTTTCCCAAAGAGGCCCTTTTCTTTTATGGTGGAAATTGAAATAATGAGTATAACTATTTAATATATTATTCATAAAAAGGGAGAGTCCTTTTTCCTTTAATTGCTTTAGAATTAAATGGATGTGGGTAGGCATAATACAGTAACATATTATTTCTACTATTTTTTCTGCGGTAGAATTGTTATCCTTTTCTGTGTTAGCCAAACGAAGAAACTGAGAGAATTTCAGATTTCTTTCATTCTTATAGTATTTCATAACTTTCTCCATTCGGATAAAGTCCTCATTCTGATTAAAGATTTTATATTCTGCAATACTTCTGGTAAAAACATGATAAAATAGATCTTTACCTAATTCTCCCCGTCTCATTTCTACACCCTCCTTTTTTCTGTTTTCTGTTCCACTGCGGGGGCGGTACAAGGGAGCGGAAATAATTCAATGTTTTTGTAAGTCCTTCTTCAAGAGATACTTTTGGTTCCCAGTGTAAAAGTTCCTTTGCTTTTGAAATATCAGGTCTTCTTTGTTTAGGGTCATCTTCAAGTGGTGGCAAAAATTCAATCTGTGCCTTTATCCCTGTTATCTTCTGGATAACTTCTGCAAGTTGGAGTATGGTAAATTCATCGGGATTGCCTAAATTTACAGGAAGATGGTAATCCACTTCTATCATTTTAGTAATTCCTTTTATCAAGTCATCAACATAACAAAAACTTCTTGTCTGTTTTCCATCACCATAAATTGTCAGTGGTTTACTATCCAGTATCTGTGCAATAAAATTGGGGATAACCCTTCCGTCATTAAGTCGCATCCTTTCACCATAGGTGTTAAATATTCTGATAATTCGTGTATTCACCCTGTATTTCCTGTGATATGCCATTACAAGTGCTTCCCCATATCTCTTACCTTCATCATACACAGACCGTGGTCCCACAGGATTGACATTTCCCCAGTATATCTCCGGTTGTGGTGAGATAGTCGGGTCCCCATAGACCTCAGATGTGGAAGAAAATAAGAACTTTGCTTCAGACATTTTAGCAATTTCAAGCATTTTTTCAGTACCGAGGGAGTTTACTTTTAATGTTTCTAACGGTAATCTGAAATAGTCAGGTGGTGATGCAGGACTTGCAAGATGAAACACCATATCAAATTTATGTTTAAGTAAAGAGGTTTTAAAAGTGATGAGGTCTTCCTGAATAAATTTAAAATCAGATAAATTGCCGAGATGTTTTATATTTTCTATAGAACTGGTACATAGATTATCAATACACCATACCTTATATCCCCTCTGGATATAGTAATCACAAAGATGACTTCCTATAAAACCAGCGCCTCCTGAAATAAGTACCTGTCTTTTTCTCATTTAATTTCTTCCAATCCCTTTATATATAAAACCTGTCTTTTTAAGTTTATCCCTATCAAGGAAGTTTCTTCCATCAATGATATAAGGAGTTTTCATTATCTCCTTTATTTTTTCAAAATCAATATTTTTGAACTCATCCCATTCAGTTAGAAATATAAGCAGAGAGGAGTTCTTTACACATTCATAAGGTGTCTGACAATAAAGAATATCAGGAAATATCTTTTTCATATTTTCCATTGCTTTCGGGTCATAACATTTAAGGATTGCTCCCTCTTTTAATAAAAGAGATATTATTTCTATAGATGGTGCATCTCTTATATCATCTGTATTTGGTTTAAATGATAGCCCTAAGATAGAAATCTCTTTACCTCTTAAATTCCACAAAAGTTCTTTCGCTTTTTTTATTACCAGCAACCGTTGTTCTTTATTAATCTTCTGAACTTCTTTTAAAAGATTGAATGGATAGCCAATATCTTCACCCATTTTGATGAAAGCAGCGACATCTTTAGGGAAACAACTTCCTCCCCAGCCAACCCCAGCTTTTAAAAAGTCCTTCCCTATCCTTTTATCATATCCCATACCCTCTGCTACTTTCTCAACATCTGCTCCTACCTTCTCACATATCTGAGATATCGCATTTATATAAGAAATTTTCAGTGCGAGAAATGAGTTGGACGCATGTTTTATAATTTCTGCACTTTTAACATCCGTAAATACAATAGGTGCTTTTATAGGTGCATATAGTTCTTCAAAGATTCTTTTAGCCTTTTCACTTCCCACGCCTATAATAATTCTGTCAGGTTCAAGAAAGTCGTTTATAGCACTCCCTTCTCTTAAAAATTCAGGGTTTGCAGCAACATCAAATTCAATCTCTGTAGGAGACATAAGTTCCAGCGTTTTTTTAACCCATTCTCCCGTAAGAACAGGAACAGTGCTTTTTTCAACAATTAACCTGTAAATCTTATTATCAAATATTTTTTTCATTTCAGTGAGTGCCCTTGCAATTTCAATAGTAACATTTTCTACATATGAAAGGTCTGCGCTTCCATCAGGGGTTGAAGGAGTTCCTACTGCTATAAAAATAATATCACTTTTTTCTGTAAGTTCTGATACTGATGTTGTAAGAATTAATTTTTTATTTCTAATAGTTTCTTTTACGATTTCTTCAAGGCCTGGTTCATAAAAAGGCATATCAAGATTTTTTATCTTTTCTATTTTTTGACTGTCATTATCCGCACAGATAACATTATGTTCCAATTTAGCGAAACAGGCAGCAGTCACAAGTCCAACATGACCGGCACCTATTACCCCTATATTTCTCATTTTGCCCTCACTATCTATTTACATTTTTTATCAAGTCAATATTTTCCATTATCCAGTAGAGTAACTCTTTTATTCCCTTCTCTGCCGATATTTTGGGTTTCCATTTTAGGTCTTTCATAAGTTTTGTATTATCACTTATAAATACCTTCTGGTCACCAGGTCGCCAGGGGAAAAACTCATATTCAATTTTTTTATTTAAATTTCTCTCAAGAAATTCAATCAATTCAAGTAAAGAAAAAGTATTTTCAACCCCTCCACCGATATTAAATATTTCTCCTTTACATTTTTCTATATTTTTTATTGAAAGTTGATAGGCATTTATCAGGTCTCTTACTTCAAGTAAGTCCCTTACCTGTTTCCCATTTCCATAAATATTTATCTTTTTATCCAATAAACTTTTTATGATAAAGTGTGCTACCCATCCCTGGTCTTCATTACCATACTGATGAGCACCTATGATACACGATTGTCTGAATACAACAGTTTTCAACCCATATATTCTGTAATAGTCCCTTACATACTGGTCAGCAGTGCCTTTTGAACATCCATAGGGAGAATGAAAATCAAGGTTTTCCTGTTCTGATATTCCTTTTGTCTTCCCTGTAAGTAAATATCTTGTTTTCCCTTCTTTCAATTTTAAGTGCAGAAGTTCTCCATACACCTTATTTGTGGAAGCAAATATAACTGTTGCATCAGGGCAGACCTTTCTGATTGCTTCAAGAAGGTATAAAGTACCAAGTGCATTTATTTCAAAATCATCCAAAGGGTCTTTTACTGAACTTGTAACCGCCACCTGTGCAGCAAGATGATATACCTCACTGCATCCTTTAACTACTTCTTTAAGTTTTTTATAATCCCTGATATCACCTTTTATAAATTTTAGGTTTTTATATTTCAGTGATTTCAGCCACTCAAGGTTATACTCAACTCCTTTTCTTGAAAGGTTATCATATATAACTATAAAATTATCTGTCTTTGACAGAAGATGATATGCTAAATTTACCCCTATAAAACCAACTCCTCCTGTTATCAATATTTTTTTCTTCATATCTATTTTACAAAGTGATATACCTCAATAAGATAATATTCTTTCTTTCCCTTTCCTCTTAACACATTAAGAAATGAATAATTTTTTATTAATTTCCACTCCTTTATTTTAGCAGATTTTGACTGGATAAAGAAATTTTTTATATCTTCATTCCATTGATACTCTGGGGAAAAATATCTTAAAATGAGCCAGAACCCAGTATATTTATTATAGAGTTTTTTAAGTTCAAGGTCAGTGGTTATTTCTATAATGGGTAATTTTCCTTTGTAATACCAGTCCCAGGGACTGTATGGCTTGAAAAACTCAACAAATCTCGTTTCCCTGTCTTCATTGATGATGACCACTTCTCCTCTTTTTTCTTCCTTCTTAATAGTATCGATTATTTCTTTATAAGGAATTAATTTGCTTACATCATGATACTGTAAACTATCTTCTTGGTAATAATACCAGAGAGAGGGTATTAAATTAAGAACAAGGAGAAAAGAGAAAATTATTTTTACCTTTTCTTTTTTTATACTTTCCACCCCTGATGCGACAAGGATAAAGAAAAATGGTTGCAGATGAATAAGATTTTGAGGTATTGTTGCTTTTACAGAGAAGATTACGATAATTCCGAGTGCCAGAACAATAACAGAAAAATTCTGAAAAAAGTTCTTTTTTACACAGATACCTCTGATAAAAAATACCAGAAAGAGTAAAAGTCCGGGTATAACAAACTTAAAATTAAGAGGTGATAGTGTTTCTCCGAATATAAAGTAAAAGAAGGTATAACCAAGCCGAAAAAATGGATTTACTACACTGTGGGGTGCTGTCTTTACAAATCTAATCTGTGAGAATAATGGTCCTGCAAAATATGGAAGATAGAGAAGAAAAATAACCAGAAAAGGAATACTAAATTTTTTGAGGGGCACTACTTTTCTGTAAAGCCATAGCACAATTATCTGTCCAGCAATGATAAGCACTCCATAGTTGTGAAGATAAAGCATAAAAATAGAAGATATAATCCAGAAGATGGTGTATATCACTTTTTCGGTTTTTTTATAACGAATAAGCATAAGAAGGGAAAGGAGAGAAAAAAAAGTAAGTGTGCTATATGACTTAACAATTTGAGACCACAAGACAGCAGGGGGAGAAAAAGCAAAAAGAGAAAGAGGTAACAGATAGTTCTTTATATTTAATTCCATCAACAACCTGTAAAAAATAATTACAGCACCTGCCCCAAAAAGAAAAGGGAGAAATCGAAGACCAAACTCACTCTGGGTAAACTGAAATACTACCCTGATTATTGAATAAAAAAGTGGTGGATGGGCATCATATTTAATAATCCGGTAGACCATATCATAAAAAGAAGGGATTCTGCTTAAAGATATAGCAAGAAACTCATCGCACCAGAAACTTTTCTGTGATAGATAGAATAATCTTAAAAAAATCGCTAATGAAATTATTATGAAAGTAATTTTATTTCGCAATTTTAATTCCATTGTCTATTTTTTGATAGTTTTTATTCTTCTGCCAGATAGAAATTATACTTTTATTTTTTGTGATACAGATAAATTTCCCTCTTTGGAAAGAAGAAAAATCAGTAAGTTTTATAGTTTTTAGTAATATAAAGTCATCTATCAATATTATTCTAAGAGATTGTGGATTAAAATGGAAAATCTG
Organism: Candidatus Omnitrophota bacterium; assembly: GCA_023819225.1. GTDB lineage: Bacteria > Ratteibacteria > UBA8468 > B48-G9 > JAFGKM01 > JAAYXZ01. The sequence continues at coordinate 1,729 of JAMWCZ010000012.1, read as the reverse complement.
GGCAGGGATGTGTAGTAATGACCTACTTTTGCCTGTGAAAGAAAGAATGCCTGCGATAAAGAAAAGAAGAGGTGAGTGGTAAGGTGTTTTGATTACTAAATATCCACCGAGTTTCAAAAGTTTTGCACAGGTATTTATATAAGATACAGGGTCTTTAAGGTGTGCGAGAACATCAAAAATGGTGATAACATCAAAGGAATTATTGGGTAGATTTAGTTCCGGCAGTGGTTTATCATAGATATTATATCCCTTACTTCTACAGTAATTTACAGCAAAAAGAGAGATATCCTGACCATATACCTCCCACCCTTTCTCCTTTGCTACATCAAGTAAGATACCTATACCACATCCCACATCTAAGAGTTTCCCTTTTCTATCAAGATGTTTCTCACACAATGAAAATAATTCCTCTATATATCTCTTCCTTTCTTTGTAATATTTGATATACCATTTCTGAAAATAACTCTCACTGTAAATAATCTCAGGTACCTCAGGAACAGGCTGGAGAAAAGCAACCTTGCAACCTCTACATCTATATACTTTATTATATACTTTATATTTTCTCTCCTTCCATATTAGATGGCTCTTTCCTTTACATATAGGGCAATATATCATTTTGAAAACCTGTATTTAATAAGTGTCCAGATGGCTATTACTCCATCCTTCCACCTTATTTTTTTCCCTTCTTTTATTTTTCTTGGTTTATAACTTATAGGGACTTCATATATCCTATATCCTTTTTTTAATACCTTTGCTGTTACTTCAGGACAAAACTCAAATCCCTTACATTTAAGGTCTATCTTTTTTATTACCTCTCTCCGGAACATTTTATAACAGGTGGGCTCATCTGTAATATGTGCCCCATATAAAAAATTTGTAAGAAAAGAAAGCAACCGTCCTCCTAAATAAAAAGCAAGAGATGATTTTGTTCCTTTGCCCAAAACCCTTGAGCCATAGACAACGTCTGCATTTTGCTCTTCCATTATCTTTAACATCTTCAGCCAGTCCATCGGATTATATTCTAAATCCGCATCCTGTATTACAACAACATCTCCTGTTACATACTTCAACCCTTCCCTGATAGCAGACCCTTTACCTTCATTTTTCTCTTTAAAGATTATTTTAAAATTTTGACTTTTGACTTTTGACTTTTGACTTTCTATAAGGACTTCTTTTGTGCCATCTTTGCTTCCATCATCCACAAGTATAATCTCCTTATCAACAGGGACATCCCAGAATTTTTTATTATCTCAAGGATGGTTGACTTTTTATTATAACCCGGAATTATTACAGCTAGTTTCATTTATCTTATATTTATATATTATCAATAAGCATTTATATCTAATGTATAATGTTTTATCAAAAATTCTACTGTTGTGTAAAATAGGAGAAAAATCATTTATTGTAGTTGTAGAAAGAGGTTTAAAATTTTTTGATGAAAGAAGAACAGATAGTGAACGGGGATTAAAATGGAAAATCTGCGCAGGGATGTGTAGTAATGACCTGCTTTTGCCTGTGAAAGAAAGAATACCTGCGATAAAGAAAAGAAGAGGTGAGTGGTAAGGTGTCTTGATTACTAAATACCCACCAGGTTTAAGAAGTTTAGTGCAGGTATTTATATAAGATACAGGATCTTTAAGGTGTGCGAGAACATCAAAAATGGTGATAACATCAAAGGAATTATTGGGTAGATTTAGTTCCGGCAGTGGTTTATCATAGATATTATATC
>JAMWCZ010000084.1 GCA_023819225.1 Candidatus Omnitrophota bacterium | reverse complement strand
CAACTCGCAAGAAAATCAGGGATGAAAACACTGCGTGAAGATGGAATAATAAAAGTCCTTGACGGCACAACTACCATCTCTGAGGTCCTATACTCAACTAAAAAGTGATAATATGAAATTACAGAAGATGATAATCCAAGACACTATCTTCACTGAGCCCATTTATAGCCCATAAATTTCTCTCTATGACAACTGCCGATGAGGATTTCAAATTATACATTCTTGTTATGTCCATTACAAAAAAATTTGTTATTATAATGAAAATGGTGTAAAATAAAGCAAAATTCGTTATAATAATGAATAGTAAGGAAGAGAAAATGGGGGATTTTAATAAACATATTGCTATCGCAAAAGAAAAACTTAATGCGACAATGGACGCTTACGAGAAGAAGTTATCTACAGTAGTTGGTGACCTTGCTATAAAAGTTGTTGAACATCTGGTTGAAGCAGATGCGGCTAAAAATAACAGACATTTCGGTGACCATATGACAAGGCAAGAGTATTCTCAAAAAAACTTCCCCAAAGATATTAATATAGCAATGAGAAAAGTATGGTTCGGTTATGGAGATTTAGGATATGACGGCATAAATGGTAAAAGAGCCAAAACTGTTATTAACAACCTGCAAATAATAGTTAAATTTTTCGAAATAAGGTTCAGTATAAAATTAAAATGAAGAAAATATTTAAAAAGATAGTTGATGAACTTTCTAAGTTGAAAGATATAAAAGCAGTGATTCTATATGGCAGTTTTGCAAGAGGTGAAAACACCCCGAGGTCAGACATAGATTTATTTATTATTACTGATGATGAAAATGCAAAAGGAGTAATAGAAGAGAAAATTATTTCGCTGGAAACCAGTGTAAAAAGGAATATTCAGCCGACAATAAGAATCGAAAAAGAATTAAAGAAGACAGACACGGGTTTATTGCAAAACATATTTCAGGAAGGATTAATTTTATATATGAGAGAACCTGTTACCTTATCGGCGATTTTACTTCTTAAACAAAAGCCATATGTTATTTATACTTTTCAACTAAACAATTTATCCCAAAGAGACAAAGCAAGGTTTAACAGACAACTTTATGAACAAAAAATCGGTAAATATCAATATAGAGGGCTGCTTAATAAAATAGGTGGGAAAAAACTGTCAGATGGTTGTATCATGCTCCCATACTCAGAGAAGATTAAAATAGAAAAACTTTTCAAAAAATTTAAAATTACTTTTAATTCTTTAAATATATGGAAATAAAAGTTTTCACCCAAAAATCAGGGATGAAAACACTGCGTGAAGATGGAATAATAAAAGTCCTTGACGGCACAACTACCATCTCTGAGGTCCTATACTCAACTAAAAAGTGATATAATTATTTTTTGCCTAATACGGGCTGATTTACTACAAAGTTTTTATCCTTTAAATATAGTTCCATTATATAACCAATCAGGATAAATACCGGTAATGTCACCGCAGTCCGCAATAGCGAAAACCTCAACCCCAAAAATCCAATTTCAAATGTAAGCATCGGTATCTTCAAAGTAGAAAATGCCCCTAAATAAATAAAAATATTTTTTATACTGGCTCCTTTTTTCCACAATAGATAGGTGACAGGGAAAGCACCGTATAATGGTCCGACCTGTACCATTGCCAGAAGGATGCACCAGATTATCCCCATAATACCCGAACCCTTGCCAATATGTTTTTCAACCCTCTCTTTTGGAAACCAGACATCAAAAAGACCAACGAGAATGAACATCAAAGGCAAAAAGGTTATCATTTCAATAAAAAAGAGCCAGAAATTTTCACGGATAATCTTTACAGCAGTAAAATCATAAATGCGAGAAATGAGAATGAACAATCCAAAAATGATTACCAGAATATATTCAGCAGCAATTTTTAAAACATTTTTTTCATAAGAATATCCCAATAACCAAGCCAACAATCAACGCACCAATAAAACTTAAGGCATTTCTGACTATGCCCACTTTTAACCCAAAATATTTTATCTCCACTGGCAGGGTTAGAACACCAACCATAAGCATTGTCGTGATAAACACAGCAATAACCTGATATGATACGCCACTTTTCAGAAGTATTGCAGCCAATGGATAGGTGATAAACATTGGAATGAGTGCAACAGAACCCAAAACCGCTGCAATGCCTATACCAAGCACACCAGAATTTTTACCCAAAAGATTGCTCAGTGTTTCTTTAGGCACGAAATACAAAAAAACACTGACTAGAATCAAGACATTAAGTATCATCGGCAATACTCCAAAAAACATCTTTAACCCCTTTTTTATACCCATCACAGTCCTTTTCCTATCAGCAATTAAAGAAATTATCAGAGCAACAAATGTTAAAATAAAAAGTATGACCATAGGTATTCCTCATCTACTTTATTTTGCATCTTCACTCCCATAAGGTACAAACACTCAAAAAAATCTATAACCTGTTACCCATCTCTGTGAGTTTTATTTTCTTTTCATAGTGTCTTATAAAGTATACCATAAAAAAAGGAAATACCTATTGAGCATCAAACTTGCAGGAAATAAGAATCAGTGGTAAATTAAGAGGAAAACTTATAAGGAGATATTGCTATGGAGATTATCAATCCATTTGAGGCAAAAGGAAACTGGTATAAAGGAAATCTACATACACATACAAAAAACTCAGATGGAGAGTTTACACCGGAAGAGACCTTTGCAATCTATAGTAAAATGGGCTATAACTTCCTTGCCATCACAGACCACAATAGGATAACAAAAGGGCTTAAAGCCCCTGATAATTTATTATTAATTGATGGTTACGAAATAGATGTACAAAATTTCCATATCGTCGGGATAGGAATGATAGGGGAATTTGAAAAAGAAGGGATGAGCCCACAACAGGTTATAGAAAGGATGAAACAGCAGGATGCCATTGTCATTCTTGCACATCCTTACTGGAGTGGTCTGACATCCTTTGATATTCTGCAGGTAAATGGATATGACGGGATAGAGATATATAATCAGGTCTGTCAGAGGATGGTAGGAAAAGGCTATTCAACAGTCCATCTTGACGAAGTTCTCCAGGCAGGCAAAAAGACATACTGCTTTGCTGCCGATGATTGCCATATTGAAAGTGATATTGCAAATGGCTTTATAATAGTTAAAGCAATGGAGCTTAAAGAAAAAGATATACTTGCCTCTATAAGAAAAGGATGTTTTTACTCTTCTACCGGTGCTTTAATAAAAGATATTACTATAGAAAATAAGACAATAAAAGTATATTGTGAACCTGCGGAAACAATTGATTTTATTGGTTATAATGCAACTGGAGCAAGATTAGCCAGTGGAAAGCCCATTGAATATGGGGAATATGAAATAAAAGGAACTGAAAAATACATAAGGATAGAAATAACTGATAGATATAGAAGAAAAGCATGGACTAATCCTGTTGTCTATCTGTAAATGCCTTTTTCCATAACTTAAGCAGCGAGCCACCTAATAATCTCACCGCTAACTCAGAAGGTATTGTTAATAAATCCCTGTCAGGTATCTCCGGTGCCACAGGTCCATCATAACCAATCTCTGCAAGTTTATTTAAAAATAATGGGAGGTTGATGACCCCTGTCTCTCCCGGCAGATACCTGCCTTTGTTCTCGGATGATACATCCCCAACTATCACATATATTATTTCATCCTTTGAAACCTTTTTTAATTCTCCAGTTTGTCCGCCTGAAAGATGCCACTGCCTTGCAGATAGGACAAATCCTACATTACCTGTTTTACTCTTTCTGCATAACCTTGTAATTTCAGCAGATAGAAAATACTTGTGGTCTTCAATTCCTATCCCTATTTTACACCCATAATTGGCAAGTATTTTAGCCACAGAATTAATTCGTTCTATGTAAAAATTCATATTACTTTTTAATGGTTTCCCTTCCTGTGCCTCTATAAAACTGATAACCCTGAACGCTTCAATGTAAGATGCAGTTCTAACATAGTCATCAAGGCATTCCAGTCCTTTTTCATAGGTTATCTTGTCTGAAGTCAATGAAAATGGCAGTTTCCATACCCCTGCTTTTAAGTTAAAAGAATCCAGCATACCTTTGACATAGGCAGGCGAATATTGCCTGACAAGAGCATCTGTTTCCTGTATATCAATCTCAACACCTTCAAAACCTCCAACTGTGGCTATCCGTAATTTTTCTCTAAGCCCTGTTTCTTTATCAAAAATATCTGCTGGCAGAACCCTGAACATATTCGCTCCTTCATTTTTCGTTCTATCTTTTACTTTTTATTTATTATACAAGATTTTACATTAAAGAAAAACAGCAATAGTAGCGGTGTGACCCGCCACTAAAGATTTGGCGGCCAGGTTTATCACACAATGCGTCTCATAAAATACCACCGCTACAAATTTTATAGTATACTTATTCCAAAATGGACAATACATTTCATATACAGTGGCATATAACTGACAGGTGTAATCTAAGATGCCTTCATTGCTATCAGGATAGTTTCTCTTCAAAAAGTGAACTACCTGTTTCCTCTCTCGAAAAAATTTTTTCAAATATGGTCGCTTTTGTAGAAAACAGAGGGCAAAAACTTGTGATTGATATAACAGGAGGGGAGCCATTACTTTATAATAACTGGAAGGAATTGCTATCAATGGTATATCGCCATCCTGTTGTAAAAAGAACAGGGATAATAACAAACGGGTTTTCCCTTGATGGTGAAAATATAAAGTTCCTTGAAGGGTTTAAAAACCTAACAATTAAAATTTCAGCAGAAGGTGTAACCGAAAAAACATTTGAATTGTTCAGAGGTAAAGGCACTTATGAAAAATTTATCCAGATATGTGAACGGTTAAATACATCTCTTCCTGAAAGAGAGAAAATATTGATGTTTACACTTACAAAAGAGAATATAGAAGAAATCCCTTATCTTTTTGATTTTATTATAAAGTATCGCTTCAGTGCATTCATCCTTGAAAGATTTATTCCCTGGGGGAGAGGAAGAAAAATATCAGAGTCTATTATCTCCATTTCTGACTGGCTTTATACCATTCACACCATTTGTAGTATATGTGTAGTTGAAGAAGATATAGAGGCATTCCTTCCATACAGGGGATTTATGGTAAGGACAGATAATAAAGGCAACTATGACCTTTTCGGTGCACCGTGTATTATAGGAACCGATGGTATTGCTGTAATGCCTGATGGGGGTGTATTCCCCTGTAGAAGATTTCCACTAAATATAGGTAATCTACTGCAGGATAAACTTGAAGATATATGGGGAAAATCAGATATCCTTGCAAAATTAAGAAATTATCCCTTGAAAGGTAAATGTAAAAGTTGTAAAATTACAAACTGCCGTGGTTGCAGGGCTTTGGCATATAGTATCACAGAGGATTTCTTAGAAGAAGACCCTCTGTGTTATTTATAAGCAAAAATTAAAGGGGGGATGGGAAAATGGATATGGTACCTAAAAGGGTGTTTCTGACCAAGGGTGTTGGAAAGCATAA
>JAMWCZ010000083.1 GCA_023819225.1 Candidatus Omnitrophota bacterium | reverse complement strand
ATAGTCAATATGTTCGGGTCCCTTATCTTTCAGCGGGTGCCAAACACCAGGATATAGTTTAACAGGTCTTAAGTTTATATACTGGTCAAGTTCAAACCTTATACGAAGTAGTATCCCTTTCTCTAAAATACCCGGAGCAACATCAGGATGTCCAATAGCACCTAAATAGATAGCATCAAATTTTTTGAGTTCTTCTATTGCGGAATCCGGAAGTGTCTCTCCTGTTTTAAGATATCTTTCTCCGCCAAAGTCATAATGAACAGTTTCTATGGAAAAGTTATATCTTTCAGAGGCCGCCTTTATAACTTTCAATCCTTCCCTAATAATTTCAGGTCCTATACCATCTCCTGGTATAACCGCTATTTTATATACCTTGCCTTTACCCATTGTATCAACCCTCCATTTTTTATAATATCCTGTAAAAATTCAGGATATTTTGGAAATGTATAAGATGTGTTTTTTGTTATATTTTTTATAATCCCGTTTTCAAAGTCAATTTCAAGGACATCCCCTTGTTCAATATTATCTGCTTCAGAAAGTTCAATTACAGGCAGCCCAATATTTATTGAGTTGCGTAAAAATATCCTTGCAAAACTCTTTGCTATAACTACCGAGACGCCACAACCCTTAATGGAGATAGGGGCATGTTCCCTGCTGGAGCCACATCCGAAATTGTTTCCTGCTACTATAATATCTCCTTTCTGCACCTTATGTGCAAAGTCAGGCATAATTGTCTCCAGGCAGTGAGAAGCAAGTTGTTTTTCATCTGTTGTGTTGAGGTATCTTGCAGCAATGATATCATCTGTGTTAATGTTATCACCGAACTTCCATACCTTTCCTTTTATCATACCTTACCTCTTTCTTGCCTTTCCCCCTCACCTTTGTCCTCTCCCCGATGGGGAGAGGGCCAGGGTGAAGACCCCCTTTTCTTTCCCTCTCCCCAGCGGGGAGAGGGAAAGGGTGAGGGGACAATTTTTATATTCTATCAGGATGGATAATCTTTCCTTTTATTGCACTTGCTGCGGCAACCTCTGGACCGGAAAGATATACATAACTTTTAGGATGTCCCATCCTGCCTATAAAATTTCTGTTTGTTGTGGCAATTGCAACTTCTCCTTCTCCTAATACCCCCATATGTCCACCTAAACATGGTCCGCATGTTGGTGGACTTATCACACAACCAGCAGTAAGGAATACATCTATCAGTCCTTCTTTAAGTGCCTGTTGATATATCTTTTGTGTCGCCGGTATTATAATACACCTTACCTCAGAATGAATTGTATGGCCATTGAGTATAGATGCAGCCCTTCTGAGGTCAGTAATCCTTCCATTTGTACAGGAACCAATGACAACCTGGTCAATCCTTACATCTACATATTCATCAACATTTTTTGAGTTTGAAGGAAGATGTGGAGCAGATACCTGTGGCATAATATCTGAAACATCTATTTCTATTACATCTTCGTAGAAAGTGTCTTCATCGCTTTTTATTATATCGGCAGGGAAAATACCTGTTTCTTCAAAGTACATCAAGGTTATCTCATCTACCTCTATAATACCATTTTTTGCCCCTGCCTCTATTGCCATATTACACATTGTGAACCTATCATCTATTGGAAGGTTTCTTATTATCTCTCCAGTAAATTCCATTGACTTATAGTTTGCTCCATCCACACCTATCTTACCTATGGTGTAAAGTATCAGGTCCTTTCCACCTACATATTTATTTTTTTTGCCTTTATATACAAATTTAATGGAAGATGGAACTTTTATCCATACCCTTCCTGTTATCATTGCTGATGCAATATCCGTACTTCCCATACCTGTGGAAAATGCACCGACCGCTCCATAAGTGCAGGTATGACTGTCTGCTCCTACAATGAAGTCCCCTGATTTTGTAAGTCCCTCTTCAGGTAAAAGGGCGTGTTCAATTCCTGCCTTCCCTATCTCATAAAATCTAACACCATACTTTTTTGAAAATTCTCTTAATTTCTTTACAAGTTCAGCGCTCTGTATATCCTTACAGGGAGTAAAATGGTCTGGGACAAGGACAATTTTCTCCGGGTTAAAAACCTTTTTTGCACCCACTTTTTCAAATTCTTCTATGGCTAAAGGACCTGTAATATCATTGGCTAAAACAAGGTCAACACTGCACTCAACAAACTCCCCTGGGACAACACTATCTTTCCCTGAATGTCTGGCTATGATTTTTTCTGTAATGGTCATTTTGACAATCTTTTTATGTGCCTTTATACTTTGTTTTGACGATATCCTTCCTTATAAGATACCGATTTATAGCATCAAGATATGCCTTTGCACTTGCTTCTATAATATCTGTACTTACTCCCTTGCCTGGAATTTTAAGCCCTTCCATTTCAAGAGAAACATTTACCTCTCCCTGTGCGTCCTGTCCACTGGTTATAGCAGTTATTTTATACTCTTTAAGTTTAGGAGTAAGTCCTGTTATCCTATCAATCGCTTTATAAATTGCATCCACAGGTCCATCTCCTCTTGAGGCATCTTCAAGAACCTCAGATCCTTTTCTAACTCTTACAGTAGCACTTGGAATTGTAGAAGAACCGGATATAATATGGAAGTATTCCAGTGTATAGACGGGTTTATGTGTTTGAAGCACCTCCTCCTCTGCAAGAAATATAATATCCATATCTGTGATTTCTTTTTTTCTATCAGCAAGTTTTTTAAATTTTTCAAATACTTTTTCAATCTGTTGTTCATTTAACTGAAACCCTAATGCCTCCAGTCTGGCTTTCAGTGCATGCCTGCCTGAGTGTTTTCCCAGCACTAATTCACTTGCAGGGACTCCTATCATCTCAGGGTTCATAATCTCGTAGGTTGAACGTTCTTTAAGGATTCCATCCTGATGGATCCCTGATTCATGTCGGAAGGCATTTTCTCCTATAATTGCTTTATTGGGTTGGACAGGAATACCTGTAAGGGTAGAGACCATTCTGCTTGTTCTGTAAAGTTCCTTTGTTTCAATATTTGTGGTAAGTTTATAGAAGTCCTTTCTTACAAGAAGATTCATAGCAATCTCTTCCAGAGATGCACTACCAGCCCGTTCTCCTATCCCATTTATTGTACACTCAACCTGTCTAGCTCCGTTTATTACAGCAATAAGTGAGTTTGCTACCGCAAGCCCAAGGTCATTATGGCAGTGCACACTGATAATAATATCCGGAGGTAGGTTCTCTCTTAAAAATTTTATTAGTGTTCCGTATTCAGACGGAGTTGCATATCCTACAGTATCAGGGATATTGACAGTTTTTGCACCTTCCGCTATTACTGCTTTTAGAATTTCAAGTAAAAAGTCCGGTTCTGTCCTTGTTGCATCTTCAGGCGAGAACTCAATATCATCAATATATCTCTTTGCAAACGATGTCTTTTCAACAGCAATTTTTACTATCTCTTCTTTTACCTTTTTCAGTTTATACTTTCTATGTATTTCTGATGTGGCAAGAAATATATGTAGCCGTGGCTTTTTCGCCTTTTCAAGTGACCGTAAAGCAACATCAATATCTTCATCCTTACACCTTGCAAGTGCACATATTATAGGAGTTTTTACCCTTTCTGCAATGAGTGAGACCGCCCTTGCATCATCTTCTGATGCGATAGGAAAACCTGCTTCTATCACATCCACACCAAGCCGTTCAAGTTGTTCCGCAATCCTTACTTTTTCATCACTTGTTAAACTTGCGCCAGGTGATTGCTCTCCATCCCTTAATGTAGTATCAAATATAATCACTTTTTCCATTTTTTCTCCTTAACTCTTTTTATGATAACATAAATTCTTACAAGAAGGCAAAGTTTTCTTTATCTCCCTCACCTTTCCACTATTTTCCAACCCACCTATATCCTCCCCCTGTTATGGGGAGGAATTTAAGGAAATCCCCTCTCCCCTTTATTTTCCTCTTTTCCCTCGCCCCGCACAGCGGGGAGAGGGTATGGGTGAGGGGTCTTTCTCCCCTCGCCCCGCACAGCGGGGAGAGGGTATGGGTGAGGGGGTATAATGAATTTACAGGTTCTCCAACTCATAGATAGTGAGAGCAACTGCTACAACAGATGCAGTTTCAACCCGTAGAATTCTTTTACCCATACTCACACTTAATGCTCCATATTCTTTCGCGAGAGATATTTCTTCGTCTGTATAACCACCTTCAGGTCCGATAAAAACATTCACAGAGGCCCCTTTTTTTAATTTTGGAATGTCTCTGATGCGCTCCTTTAATTGGAGAGTTGCCTTTTCCCAGAAAATAAATTTTACATCTGCAGGAATTCTCACTGCCTCTTTGAAATTTATAGGGTTTTCTACCTCCATCACAAAGTCCCTTCCAGCGATTTTTGATGCTTCTACTGCAATCCTTTTCCACCTACTTTTTTTATATATTATATTTTCTTCTGTAATTTGAGGTATTGTACGGCAACTTATTACAGGATATATCTTCTTTATTCCTAACTGTGCAACCTCGTCTATTATCTTATCCATCTTACTGCCTTTAGGAAGGGATTGAAAAAGATTTATATTGAAAGGCAGTTCTATCTCTGTTATCTTTTTTGTTTTTAGAATTTCTCCTTTTATAGTTTTCCTTTCCATTTTTACTATTAAGACAGTATATTCAATTCCACTCCCATCAAATCCAAGGAAGGTATCTCCTTTCTTCATCCTCAAAACATTGGATAGATAATGAAAAGAAGAGTCCTTTATGGATATCTCTGTATGATTTTTTTCACAGTCAGCAGGGTCAAGATAGATTCTTCTCATTTTGAGGTGGGATTATCTATATTTATTCAGGGCAAACTCAAACTCACATGTATATTTTTCTTTTACTTCTGGCTCCTCACTCATATTAAACTGTGCCTTGAGTACTACTATACAATTCTTTGGTATATCTGTCTTTTTAAATTTCACATTCCCTTTTACTGATTGTGTGTAGTCCCTACTTATTTCAGCATAAGGGGGGATGAACTTATATACCGGCTGGATTTCTTTCCCATCATACTTTAATGAAAACTCTACAGTCCTTCCAAACTGTGGATAGCCACCAAAAAGGAGAATATCAAATACAAGGCAGTCAGAATCTTCTTTTAGTACCTTTTCTATAATATCCCTTTTTACTTTTTGTCCCTGTATTTGTGCCTGCTTTGCCAGAAATGCTACTTTCAAAAATGGGGTTATAAGGGTTGCTTTACCTTTTCCCTCCCCATATCCTAAATCCACAGACCAATCAGAAACAAATTCTGTTGTAGAAAGTTCAGCATTTTTTATTCCATATTCAATCGCTTCCTGTATCTCTGTCTCTGACAGGGGTAAGGGGATTTCTGCAGTTTTTCTATTACATCCAGGAAAAAATACTATATTTATTAAAGATAAAAATATTAAAGATTTTTTTATCATTTTTTTCCTTTTATAAAACAAAGTATATAATTTTACAATCTCCCTGTCAAATTTACGCATGGATAGGGTATCTTGGTAACAGCAACACTTTCCCATCTAATTTTTTGTTAGTAGCAGTGCAATTTATTGCATGATGTTTCGTGGCATAAATGCCATCGCTACAGATTTGGCGGCCATGTTTATCACACAAAAT
>JAMWCZ010000082.1 GCA_023819225.1 Candidatus Omnitrophota bacterium | reverse complement strand
ACCTGTTCAATTTTCCAAATGGTATATTATGTGTTTCAAACTCCTTCAGTTTCTCTTTTGCCTTTTTTATCTTTTTTCTATGTAATTTCTTCATTTGATTTCTGTTTTTTCCCATAGGTACTCCTTTCTCTTTGCAGTAGTATTATATCTTTTCAGCATTCCTTCCGTCAACAAGCGGGAAGATGTCCTTCATCCTGACTCTCTTCCCACAAATGGGGAGAAGGAATAAAAGGGTGAGGGAGAGGATGAAGGTGGGGGGATTAGAAATGTTTTACAAGGACCTTTTTCAGGGTATCTGTGCAGTAGGCACATACATCACATTTTTTATCACAGGAAGTGCCCTTTTCAAACCAGTTGTTCGGAAATTTTGAATTTTCAATTATATATGGATATAAAAGTTTACTATGGGATGGCTCAAAAAGGTCAAGAAGATTTCCTTCATACTTTTCATTGCAGTATGCCTTTATAATTCTTTCAGGGTCAGGATTGATTCTTGTTGCAAGTTTTACCACATCAAAATAACCTTCATAATAATGGACATCCTCAGGTCTTATCCATGAGTTTATAAGGATGAACTTCCAGTTATCTATATCTTTGTAGAAAGACCAGCAACTACCCGGAATATCCTCTGTTAAATTTGCTTTTGTAAATACCTCTGCCTCATGAGATATAACATTGTCATGAAACTGTTGAACAGGGCAGAAGTTTATACAGCCACTATTTACAAGAATGCTCAACTTTTTTCCATTTTTTTCACACCATCTCTTTAACTTTTCTATCCTTCCAAAGTCCCTGTTATACTCTCTCTGTATCACAAAACTGTCAAAGATGTTCTTTACCTGTTCCATCCCTTTTGTTGTCCCTATCTTCATATTCACACTTGCCCTTACCTCAATATCAGGGAAGTTGGTTTTGACAATATGACTTACAACAGGAGAAAATGAAGTGATAGATTCAAGGCCGATATTTTCTTTTAAGTATTCAATGATTGATATAACTGTATTGGTATGACTAAGAGATAAGGAATCTCCACCCCAGCAGGAGGCGTTCAAAAGAAGGTTGAGTTTTATACCTGCCTTTTTAATCTGTTTGAGTTCATACTCTAACTGTTTTTGTGCCTCCCAGTTGATATAACCTGCTTTGTTTCCGATAGGTGCTCTACCACTTGGCAGATTTAACCATGGAAAATAAACCTCCTCAATTCTTTCTCTATATTTTTCAACAATATCAGCAAATGTCTTATCTTCTTCTCTCAGTTGATAACCAACAGAAAACTTTATCTTTCCCATTCCATATACCATACCTTCCTTTTTCTGAACGGCTCTTTAAATTTATTCTGCAACTTCCCTTCCTTTTCAAGGTGTATCATACACGCCCTTATACAGCCCCGCGCTCCTTCAAGTGCCCGTGAATATAAAATAACATTGGATGGTTCACCTATAAATGGATTATATTTCTTGTATGGCTCCATTCCCTGGAATCCTTTGGAGCAGGCATCTATATCAAGTTTTCCCCATTCCAATTCTCTTCCTGCAACTTTCACCTTTACGGTCTCCTTTGTACTTATCGCACCTGCTGAACACTCCTTTGCACATAACATACACCTATCACATAATCTTGGGCCTTCATAGATAGGGTCTGGCTCAAGTGGTGCATCTGTTAAAACACAGGCAAACCTCTGTCTTGGCCCAAATTCAGGAGAGAGAAGTAGTTTACTGTATCCAATCTCACCGAGTCCAGCAAGATAGGCAGCAATCCTGAAGTGGATAAAGATATCAGGGGCTGGCTTTTCCGGGGATACAGGTCGTGACCAGTTTTCTTTCATCTTACCTGTAGTATACTCAATAGCAGGCCAGTTATAGTAGTCATTTGGGATTGGTGTTGCTTCATATCCATTGTCTTCTATAAACCTTGTCAGATGATACAAAATAAAAGGGTTATAAATCATATTGATACTTCCATATCCCTGAGATGAATATGAAAGAAAATATGTTCCTTCTTCAATGCCTCTCAATGCACCCCTTGGAATCCTTAACCCGATTACTATCAGCGCCTTTGCATCAGGGTTTATATATTTAGGGTCCATCTGTTTTGGTGCGCCTTCAAATCTATTTACATCTGCTATTCCAACTAAATCAGCACCTAACCTTTTTGCTACCTCTTTGACCTTTTTTGAATTTATCATTTGTCTTCCTCCCTTTTTCAATTCTTACCATTTTTTACCTCCAAGTTTTAAAGTTATTTCTGCTGCTTTTTTCTTTAATTCACTTATAATTTTCTTCTTATTATCGCCTTTAAATCTTATGGTTGGTAAAAAGGCACCAAGAGAAGCAACTATTTTGCCATCAGAACCAAATACAGGAACTCCAATAGCAACCGCATTTTCTTTTTCTATAATTTCAATTTTGTTTTTCCTTATCCTTTCAAATTCTTTTTTCAAATCCCTATAATTCTTAATATTTTTCCAGTTTTCTCCTGGATAACCATTTTTCTTAATATATTCCTTAGTCTGCTTTTCTGGTAAGTATGAAAGCAAAACCCTTCCTGTGGCAGTTAAATAACAAGAGGCCTTTTGATACATATTTAAATTTACATTCAAAATATGGTCTTCATAATTAACCTCCGCTATTGTATATCTTTCCCCTTTATAGAAAATGCCAAGAACAACAGATTCTTTAATTGTTTGGGCAAGTGTTTTCATAATAGGTTCTGAAATTTTTAGAAGAAGATTTTTATTGAAAAAAGGAGAAACAATATTTAAAAATTTTTCTGAAATTTTATATTTTTTTGTTTTTTCATCCTTGCTTAAATATCCGAGAGAAAGCAATGTAGATAGAAGTGAGTGAACTGTTGTTGCCTTTAAATTTAATAACTTTGATATTTCAGTAAGACCAAGACCTTCGTCTTCCTTTTCTACAATTACTTCAATTATCCTCATTACCTTTTCAATAACTTTTACTTTCATTTTTCTATAATATCGTATTTATTCTATAATATCATAAAAAAATTTTTTGTCAAGTCCTTATTATCTCATTAATTTTTATATTTGAAGGCATATTCATTTGTAAATGCTTTTTTATAAGATAATTATTTTAAAAAAATAAAAAGTAAGATATAATCTAAACTATGAAAAAATTTAATTTAGGAGATATAAACTTATTTTTTGAGCATGGAAGTGGTAGATGGAGTATTTTACATCCATCTCGTAGAGCATTTTATATAAAAGATGCAATGGCCAGGATTTATATGGATGGGAAATGGCATACACTTTTTGAAAAAGCAATAAATCTTAATCAATTTAGAAATAAAGTAATAATAACAGAAAAAAAATATGGAATTACTTTTAAGTTATATTTTACCTGTCCTGAAAAGAAAATACCAGGGGTTATTTTAAGATTAGAAATAGTAAACAATTCAGGTAAAGACGTAGTATTAGGTCCTGCACATATATTAGATATTGATAGGGGACTACCTGTAAAACCAGATGATACAAAGGTATTTGTGGATAGTGGTAGTTCCTGGTGGGCTGGAGTTGTTGATATTACAGATACCAGTCCCTATAAGGAACAGTGGGAAATACTTCCTCCTGAGGATAGACAACTGGCGGAAAAAATAAAAGGAAAGGATGTTGATAAAGGATTTCATAACTCTGGTGGAGGCATCAGTGTGTTATATGACAGCAAGAGTGGAGATTCTTTAATTCTTTCCTTTGCTACATTCTATCGCACAATAAGCAACATTACCTGGATTTATAAAGAAAAAGAGGGTTTACTTTATGGATGGGCTGGCTGTGATTTTGCAGGGTTTAAACTAAAAAAAGGGAAAAAGGTTTTTTCTGAATATCTTTTTTTAGGATTCTATCAGTCACCTTTTTCTGCTCTTGAGGGCTATGCGGAATTATCAGTGAAATATATGAAGGTGAAACTACCTCGTAATGTTCCTTTAGGTTGGTGTTCCTGGTATGCCTACCGTCTTGATGTGAGTGAAAAAAATGTCTTAAAAAATGCGGAGATGATAAAGAAACATTTCCCTTACTATAACTTTAAATACATTCAGGTTGACCATGGATGGCAGTATAAAAATATATGTGGTCACTGGACAGAAACAAATGAAAGATTTCCACATGGAATTAAATGGTTATCTAAACAAATTCAAAAAATGGGTTTTGAACTTGGATTATGGATGGCTCTCTTTACTGTCCTTGAATCATCACCGCTTTTTAGAAAACATCCTGAATGTTTAATTAAAAATCTTGAAGGTATGCCCCGTCCAATGCCATTTCTCTGGTCCTGGCCACCTTATGACCGTGTCTATTGTCTTGACCCCACGCATCCTGGCTCTAAAAAATTTATTAAAGAAACACTTAACTATCTCCGAAGGTCTGGTGTGAGATACTGGAAGATTGATTTTACCTGGAGGATAGCCATCAGGGATAAAGATGCTTTATATTATGACCAGAGGTACATAAAAGGTGCTGATATATATAGAAAAGGACTTTCATTAGTAGAAAAAATACTTAAAGGGGATTATATATACTGGTGTTCTAATCCAACATATCTTGGTTTTGGACTTGGGTCTACAACAATGGTAGCAGACGACATTGATAATACTGGTTTTAGGACCGATAAAGACCTTAAGGAATCTATAGGATATGGAGGGCACCCTATTTTATTGGAAGATTTTCGCCGTAAAGCAACTACTATAATATCCCGTTATTTTCTTCATAAGAAACTTACATTAATAAATCCTGATGTTGTTGAAGTAGGTCCGCCTGGTGATTATGAAGAAGCAAAGATTCGTCTATCTGTCGTTTCTCTTTGTGGTGGTCAGATATTTCTTGGAGATGACCTTACTAAATTAAAAAAGAAACACTGGGACTTACTTGCAAAGTGTATTCCGCCATTAGGAGATGCAGCAAGACCTGTTGACCTTTTTGAAAATACATACCCTGTTTCTTATCCCCAGATATGGCATCTACCTATCAAAAGAAGATGGGGTAGATGGGAGATAGTAGGGATTTTCAATCTGTCAAAGGAAGTATCTGAACTGAAAGTTGAATTTACAAAATTAGGACTTACAAAGGATAAAAATTATATTGTTTTTGAATTCTGGGATAAAAAAATACTTGGGATAGTGAGCAATTCTATAGTAGTGAAGATGTTACCGGTGACTACAAAACTTCTTATGATAAAAGAATATCCATCTTATCCGGTAGTGCTTTCAACAGATATGCATTTTTCTCAAGGGGCTGTAGAACTTAAAAATGTATTATTCGACAAAGAGAAAAATATACTGAAAGGATTTGCAAAAAGGCAGAAAGGAGAAAAAGGAAATATATTTATATTTGTTCCTGATGGATATGAAGTTATAAGGAGTAACGTTATAAAAAGAGAAGAAAAGGGATTATATATGCTCCCTTTAGTTTTTAGTAAGTCAGAGGTAAGATGGAAGATAAAATTTATAAAAAGGGGTGCTTAAAAAGCGATTTTGCAAATTCTATATCTTCTTTTATTAATCGGTTTACTGACTTTTCATCGGTATATTCAGCGGTTAGACATACTATTCCCTTGTAGTTTCTTTCTTTTAGAACATGGACAACAAGTGGCCATGAGGCAAGTCCCTGTCTTCCTGAAGTCATATAGTGTTCCCATTGCACATATTCTGCTTCTGTTCCTGTTGTTCTCCTCCAGTAAGCATTTTTTAGGTTTACCATAACTAAATA
>JAMWCZ010000011.1 GCA_023819225.1 Candidatus Omnitrophota bacterium | reverse complement strand
GAAATTCTGTGTAAAGGGGTAGATGAAAAGGGAGTGATAAAAGAGAGGGAAGATTGTATTAAAAAAGCAGAAGAGATAGGACAGTTTATCACCGAATAGCAAGTTGCGTTTCAATGTACTAAAATTAAACCTATGCCACTTAATTTTAACTATAGAAAAATAAGAAATCCTGTTTTGAGAGATAACACAAACAATTTAAGGGACCCTGCTTGTATCGTATATAATGATACGATTTATCTTTTTTTCACAATTCACAATCTTAAAAATGGATCAACGTGCATTGGAATGACAAAAACAAATAATTTTATTGATTTTGACTATATAAAAATAATCTCCCCTACCGGTTATGCTTCTCCTGGAAATGTTGTTAAGGTAAACAATAACTGGATTTTGTGTTATCAGCAGTATAAAGAATTTCCCCATTATCTATGTTTTTCCATTTCAAAAGATCTTGAAAACTGGACAAATCCAGTAAAGTTCTTTAACACAGATAGAACAAATAAATGGAATACAGATGAACGGACAATTGACCCATATATAGTGAAAGATGAAAATTTTTGGTGTTTTTATACTGGTTCAAACAGGTGGGGTAAAAAAACAGGATATAATATGATAGGTGTTGCAAAAAGTTGTGATTTAATAAACTGGGAAGATATTTCAAAAGAAAAACCAATTATAGGTGTTGATTATGAATGGGAATTGCCTGATGGTAATGAAAATAATTGTGTTATTAGATTAAAAGATAAATGGTTTATGCTATACTCTGCTTCCTTAACATATCAAAAAATTGCATATGCAATAAGTTACGATATTTTAAACTGGGAAAAGAAAGGACTTTGTGATATTCCTGTATTTAAAGAGTCAGAATTAAGATTTGGTGCGCCATTTATAATAGAAGAACTCTCAAAAGATGACAAATACTATATGATTTATATGGCAGAAGACAAAAATAATAGAACCAGTTTTATTCTTCTTGAAAGTAATGATCTTGTTAGGTGGAGATAGTTTACTTTAAAAACAATTCTATTACTGGAACCATAATTTTGGTCTACATGATTGTAAATTTACTATTCAAATACTTCTTTTTCTATAGCAACATCGTAGGTTTCGTTTGAAAGAATTTTAAGTTTACAAATCACCAGTAGCGATAGAACTTAATTTTTCTCTCATCTTCTCGTAAGGTTTCCCTCTGACTGTAAATATTTAATCTCTTGAATATCCGCCAGACCCTCCAACAATTAATCTCAATACTATGGTACGTTACTTTGACTGATACAACCCTGTATGATATATTTTAAGAGGGAGCAGTCCCCATAATTTAAGGAGGGGAAAATGGATAAGGAAAAGGCGCTGGAGATGGCTATTAACCAGATAGAGAAAGAATTTGGTAAAGGTGCAATAATGCGGTTGGGAGAAAAGACAGTTGTGGAGGTACCTGTGATTTCCACAGGTGCAATCTCTCTTGATATTGCTTTAGGTGCAGGTGGTATCCCGAGAGGAAGAGTAACAGAGATTTTTGGTCCTGAGGCATCAGGAAAAACAACACTTGCTCTGCATATTATTGCAGAGGCGCAGAAGGTAGGTGGTCAGGCGGCCTTTATAGATGCTGAACATGCCCTTGACCCTGGATATGCCAGAAAGTTAGGTGTAAAGACAGAGGATATGCTTATAAGTCAGCCGGATACAGGGGAACAGGCATTAGAGATTGCTGAATCTCTTATAAGAAGTAATGCGATAGATGTGATTGTTGTTGACTCTGTAGCAGCACTTGTCCCGAAGGCAGAATTAGAAGGGGAGATGGGTGAGAGTGTTATGGGGCTACAGGCACGGCTAATGTCCCAGGCGCTGAGGAAACTCACTGGCTATATAAGTAAGTCAAAGACAGCAGCCATATTTATCAACCAGTTAAGGGAAAAGATAGGTGTCTTTTTCGGAAATCCTGAAACAACACCTGGTGGCAGGGCACTGAAGTTTTATGCTTCTGTCAGGATAGATGTAAGGAGGATAGAGAGTATAAAAAGCGGGTCAGATATTATAGGCAATAAAGTAAAGGTAAAGGTTGTGAAAAATAAGGTAGCACCTCCTTTCAAAGAAACAGAACTTGATATGTATTATGGAGCAGGTATATCAAGGGAGAGTTCTTTAATAAATGCTGCGATTCAGTATAAGGTGATTGAAAAGAAAGGTAGTTATTTCCAGTATGGTGGAAGTTCTCTCGGGCAGGGTATGGAGAATGTAATTGAGATACTGAAAAAAGATATAAAACTCTATGAAGAGATTGAAAAAAAGGTAAGGGAATCAGCGGGTTTGAAAACTGGGGGTGCGAAATGAAAGAATTGAATATAGGACTTATCGGATATAAGTTTATGGGGAAGGCACATTCTCATGCATATAAAGATGTAAGTATTTTCTTTGACCTGCCTGTCCGTCCTGTAATGAAGGTTTTGTGTGGCAGGGCAGAAGGGGCATTAAAAGTTGCTGCTGATAGATATGGATGGGCTGAATATGAAACCGACTGGAGAAAGGTTGTTAAAAGAGGTGATATAGATATTATAGATATTACAACTCCACCCAATGCACATAAGGATATAGCAATAGCTGCAGCAAAAGAAGGAAAAATAATATTTTGTGAAAAGCCGCTTGCTGCTACATCAAAAGATGCATATCAGATGGTTGAAGCAGTTGAAAAGTATGGTGTAAAACATGCAATATGTTTTAATTACAGGAAACTACCTGCGAT
Organism: Candidatus Omnitrophota bacterium; assembly: GCA_023819225.1. Lineage (GTDB taxonomy): Bacteria > Ratteibacteria > UBA8468 > B48-G9 > JAFGKM01 > JAAYXZ01. The sequence goes on along the minus strand of JAMWCZ010000011.1, from coordinate 25,665 downwards.
TGGGCTGGCGAAAAAACTGATAAATGAAGGTAAGTTAGGAAAAATATACCACATAAGGGCAGTGTATCTGCAGGACTGGATATTAGACCCGGACTTTCCGCTTGTGTGGCGGTTAGAAAAAAAGGTTGCTGGTAGTGGTTCACATGGAGACCTTAATGCACACCTTATAGATATAGCAAGGTATCTTGTAGGAGAGTTTGAAGAGGTTGTGGGTATGGGAGAGACATTTATAAAGGAAAGGCCTTTACTGAAGGAGACAGGAACGCTTGAAACAGGGCTTAAGGATAAGCAAAAGGCAAAAGAAAAAGGCAAGGTTACAGTTGATGATGCGACACTATTCCTCGCAAGGTTTGAAAATGGGGCACTGGGTTCTTTTGAAGCAACAAGGTTTGCAGCAGGAAGAAGAAATGGGCAGAGGTTTGAGATAAATGGAAGTAAAGGTAGTATTGTTTTTAACCTTGAACGGCTGAATGAACTTGAATTTTACAGTACAGAAGACACTGAATATGCACAGGGATTTAGGACTATTAATGTAACAGAAGGGTGCCATCCTTACGCTGGTAATTTCTGGCCTGCAGGACATATTATTGGATACGGTGAGTCATTTATCAATATGGTAGCAGACCTTCTTGTGTCCATTGCAAAAGGGAAAAATCCGAGCCCTGACTTCTATGATGGGTTGAAGTGTCAGGAGGTTCTGGATGCAGTTAGTGAGTCCATAAAAAGAAAAAGATGGGTAAAGATAAAAAAGCACTAAAACTTTCCCCCTTTTTTTACATCTAAATATAATGTGGCGGTGCGAGCCGTCGCATAATAAACTGAAAAAAGGAGGGTGCGATGAAGAGAGTAAAAATTGTAGCAGTTGCGGTGATAGGATGTATTATTTTTGCAGGATTTGTTTCTCATTCTTTTAATATTCAGGGAAAAACTCCTTTTAATAAACACTCTGTGTCTTCAACACCGTATATCCTGACAGGGGATAACGGTCAACTACTTACACTCCAGAATTCATTTGTCCAGATAGCAAAGTCAGTAAAGCCATCAGTAGTTCAGATAACAACAGAAAAGACAGTTACCTACCGCTACTGGGACCCTTTCCAGGAGTTTGAAAGATTTTTTAATACGCCATTTGATGACTTTTTCTCTACGCCCAGACGAAGAGAACAGGGACCAAGGACATATGAAAGGAAACAACAGGGACTTGGCTCTGGTTTTATAGTTGATGAGGCAGGATATATACTTACCAATAACCATGTAATACAGGGTGTTGATAAAATAATTGTGAAACTTCTTGATGATAACCGTACATATGAAGCAAAGATAGTAGGGACAGACCCGAAGACGGACCTCGCACTTATAAAGATAGAAACAAGACGGTCTCTGCCTGCTGTTCATCTTGGTGATTCAGATAAAATTGAGCCAGGTGAATGGGTTATGGCAATCGGTAATCCTATGGGGCTTACGGCGACAGTGACCGTGGGTATTGTGAGTGCAAAGGGAAGGTCTGGTTTTGGAATTACACAGTATGAGGACTTTATCCAGACAGATGCAGCAATAAATCCAGGTAATTCAGGAGGTCCTCTTATCAATATCAATGGAGAGGTAATAGGAGTAAATACATTTATTGTCTCTCCTGCTGTTGCTGAAGGGCTTGGTTTTGCTATCCCTATTAATATCGCAAAACAGGTATTCTCTCAGTTAAAAGAAAAAGGAAAGGTTGTAAGGGGATATTTAGGTGTATATATGCAGCCGATGGATGAGGAACTTGCAACTTCTTTTGGATTAAAAGAGATGAAAGGTGCCCTCGTTTCAAGTGTGATTCCGGGAAGTCCTGCTGAAAAGGCAGGTATCCAGGAAGGAGATATCATTTTGAAATTTGATGGCAAGGATGTTAAAGATATGCAGGATTTACAGATGAAAGTGGCAAATACACCAGTTGATAAAAAGGTGCAGGTTGTTGTATGGAGAGATAAAAAAGAGGTTTCTCTATCACTTGTCACAGGGGAGATGCCGTCTGATGAAGAGATGGCAAAGATAGAAGAAAAGGAGAGATGGAGAGGGATAACTGCCTCTTCTATAACTTCTGAGATGAAGGAGCGGCTTGGTCTTGTGAATACAGAAGGTGTCGCTGTTGTTTCTGTGGAACCGGGTTCTCCTGCTGAGGAGGCAGGTATTGTTCAGGGAGTTATTATTAAAGAAATAGATGGAAAGAAGATTAAGAACATCTCTGAATACAGAAATGTTGTAAAAAATATCCCACCGGATAAAAATGTCCGTGTTCTTATAAACAGGGGAAAACAAAATATTTTTGTGATATTAAAGGGTGAAAAATAAAAAACTTTATAACAGGGCATTAAAACTACTCAGTAGAAAGGGATATTCAGAGGCAGAATTAAGAGAAAAGATAAGCGTTGATGCAAAAGAAGATGAAGTTGAAGAAGTTATTGAGGAGTGTAAAAAGCAGCGTTATTTAGATGATAGGACACTGGCTGAATATCTTGTAGAGAGAAATCTGAAAAGGACGAAAGGGTTTTGGTATATCATCTCTACCCTTGAAAAAAGAAAGATAAAGGAAGAAGTAATAGAAGATGTAAAAAATAACTTTAACTTTGAAGATGAGTATAAAAAAGCGGAGGAGTTTGTCCGTAAAAACAAAAGGAAGAAAGGCATCTCCTCCATTCTTTTTTCTTTAAAGTCAAAAGGTTTTTCGTATCCGGTGATGAACAGGATAGCAGGAAAATATTTAAAGGTAGGAGAATAAAGTGAAGAGTTCAGAAATAAGGAGTTTATACCTGGATTTTTTTAAGGGAAAGGGACACAGTATAGTTTCTGGTATTGGACTTATTCCTTTTGATGACCCGACACTTCTTTTTACAAGTGCAGGGATGGTACAGTTCAAAAAGTTCTGGGCAACAGATGTTCCTCTGCCATATCAGAGGGCAACTACCTGTCAGAAATGTTTACGGGCAGGAGGTAAAGATAGTGATATTGATAAGATAGGTATTACAGGAAGGCATCATACATTCTTTGAGATGTTAGGTAATTTTTCTTTTGGTGATTACTTCAAGGAAGAAGCGATAGAATGGGCATGGGAGTTTGTTATTGAACGTTTGAAAATCCCGGAAAGGGATGTATGGGTCTCCTATTATGAAAAGGATATGGAGACAAAAGATATATGGAAGAGATTTTTACCTGAAGAAAGGATTATTCCACTTTCGGCAAAGGATAACTTCTGGGGTCCTGCAGGAGATACTGGTCCCTGTGGTCCCTGTACTGAACTATATATTGATAATGGAACTGAAAAAGGATGTGGCAGTGATTGTAAACCTGGCTGTGAATGCGGTAGGTTTTTGGAGTTCTGGAACCTTGTTTTTCCACAGTATGATAAACAGAAGGATGGCGCTCTTGCTCCATTGAAAAGAAGGGGTGTTGATACAGGTATGGGACTTGAAAGGATTACCCGTATTATGCAGAAGACCCCTTCAAACTATGAGACAGACCTCTTCCTGCCAATTATAAAAGAGATTGAAAAAATATCCGGTTATAGTTATGACAGGGAGGAGAAAAAGCCATCATTTAGAATAATGGCTGACCATATCAGGGCAGCGGTTTTTCTAATAGATGAAAATATACTTCCTTCAAATGAAGCAAGGGGCTATGTGCTTCGCAGAGTTATCAGACGTGCTGAAATAACAGGTGCAGACCTTGATATAAAAGAGCCATTTTTGCACATTTTAAGCGGCGTAGTTGTTGATATAATGGCAGATGTATATCCATCAATTAAAAGGAATGTTGAATTGATAAAAAGGGTTATACAGGAGGAAGAAGAGAAATACTATTACCTTATCAATTCAGCCAGTAAAAATTTCTATATTGCTATAGAAAAATTAAAAGGAAATAAAATCCCTGGGGATGTTGCCTTTAAACTTTATGATACTTATGGTATACCCAGGGACCTGCTTGAAGATATGGCTTCACAGAGAGGACTTACGGTTGACTGGAATGTTTTTGAAAGATGTCTTGAGCAGCAGAGAGAAAAGGCAAGGTCTTCTTCAGATATAGGAGCAAGAAAAGAATTGATAGTAGGCAATATCCCGCAGGTAGAGACCATATTTACTGGCTATGAAAAGACAGAGGATACAGCCAGAGGTATAGCAGTATACAAAGATGAGAAGAGAGATACATTATATCTTGTCCTTGATAAGACACCTTTTTATCCAGAGAAGGGTGGACAGATTGGTGATAGAGGAGAGATTATAAAAGAAAGTTCTGAATTCCCTGTAGAGTTCAAAGTGATGGACACCCGAATAGATGAAAAGGGGATAATATACCATGAGGGGCATATTGTTGGGATGGGCAGTGAAGATGACTTTGTAGGAGTAAAGATAAAAGCGGCTGTTGACAGAGAATTCAGAAAGAGAGTTTCCATAAACCATACAGCCACACACCTGCTTCACTATGCATTAAGAGAAATTATAGGTAAAGATGTGAGACAGGCAGGTTCTTTTGTGGGAGATACAAAACTTAGGTTTGATTTTGTATGTTTCAAGCAACTTTCAGATGGAGATATTGAAAAGATGGAAACATTTATTCAAGAGAAGATATTTGAAGATGCACCTGTGGATGTTGAAGAGATGTCGCTTAATGAGGCAATAGATAAAGGCGCCATAGCGCTCTTCCATGAAAAGTATGGAGAAAGAGTGCGGGTAATTAATATAGGGGATTATCATAAAGAGGTATGTGGGGGGACACATATAGAAAGGACAGGGCAGATAGTTCTTTTCAAAATCACAGGGTTTTCAAGTATTGGGCAGAATTTAAAGAGGATAGAAGCAGTGACATACTCTGAGGCGTTAAAAAGGATGAATATGTATAGAAAGGCAGTTAATGATATATCTGAAAAGTTTAACACAGATGAGTTTAAGATTCTTGCTGCTGTTGAGAAACTTATACAGGAAAATGAGGAGAAAGGAAGGGTAATAAAAAGATATGAAGATATACTTGCTTCACAGTTTTCTTCAAAATTAACAGAGAAAAAGGAAAGTTTTAGAGTAGATGATGAACAGGCATATTTCGTATCAGGACTTCTTAATATTGGAAACGGTAATTTTATAAGTAGTGTTGCTGACAGTGTAATGAAAGAGATAAAAGAAGGGGTGGTATTTTTAGGGACTTCTTCTGAAGATGTTATGTTATTTGTAGTAAAGGTAAGTTTCTGTTGTTCAAAAAAGTTTCCTGCAAGAGAAATTGTAAAAGAAATAGCAGGTATTATTGAAGGGCAGGGTGGAGGAAGTGATGTTTTTGCGAGAGGGAATGGTAAAAAACCCGAAAATTACAACAAGGCAGTTGGAAGGATAAAAGAGATTTTGAGAATACAGAGGTAAAGATGGTAAAAGGTAAAAACCAGGACAATGAGGTTAAACTTTTAGAGCGTATAAAAAAAGGTGATAGAGAAGCAAAGGAACAGTTTGTCAGAGAAAATCAGGGACTTGTCATTTATCTTGCGAAGAAATACGCCTTTACACCTGATATACTACCAGACCTGATTGCAGAAGGTAATATGGGGCTACTTAGGGCGGTAGAGAAGTTTGATGCGAGTAAGAGAGTGAAGTTCGGGACATATGCATATTTCTGGATAAAGCGTTTTATTATAAGGGCTATTATCCGTGAGTTTGAGGTTCTTAAGATACCTGAGAGATATCAGGAACTGAAGGATAAGGTTGAAGAGGTAAAGAGAGAATATATGTTTAAAAATGGAGGAGTGCCAACCGATAAGGATATAGCGAAAAGTTTAAACCTGCCCGTAGAGGTATTAAAAAAACTGAAAAGATATACATCACAGGTAAGGGTAATATCATCTGATTTTTATGATGGGGAAAAGCAGGTTGACCTTTTTGATATTATGAACTTTTCAAAGAGAGAAGAGTTGAATATCTGGGAGATATTGAGAAACAAGGACCTTTTGAAAAGTATATTTGACAGGTTAAGGGAAAAGGAGAAGAAGGCAAATGTGGATATGTGGTTTAAAGTACTTGGGATGTATTATGGACTTGACGGAAAGGTCCCACTGAGTTATAAAGAGATATCAAAAGAACTGAATGTTAGCCGTCAGAGGATACATCAGGTAAAAAAGACCTGTCTTCAAAAATTGACAAGGGAATGGAAGAAAATGAAGAAAGAGGAGGAAAAGAGAGATGACAGAGATAAAATCGTTGATAAGGACAATACCGGACTTTCCTAAAAAGGGTATCCTTTTCAGAGATATAACACCTGTACTTAAAGACCCTCAAGCGTTCAAAAAGGCAATAGATGCATTTCAGAGAAATACACCTACTGGTATAGATAAGGTTGTTGCTATTGAATCAAGAGGGTTTATATTTGGTGCTGCTCTTGCATTTAATCTTGGAGTCGGATTTGTTCCTATAAGGAAAAGTGGGAAACTACCAGGTAAGACAATAAAGGCAAAGTACGACCTTGAATACGGAACGGATACGCTTGAAATTCACGAAGATGCTATAGAAAAAGGTGATAATGTGGTTCTTGTAGATGACCTTCTTGCTACAGGAGGAACAGCACTCGCATCCTGTAAACTGATAGAAAAAAGTGGGGGTATTGTAAAAAAGATACTATTTTTAGTTGAACTTGATGACCTGAAAGGGATTAAGAAACTCAATAGTTATGATGTCTTTTCTATTATCCACTTCTGATTAAAGCAGTCCCAATCTTATCATTTCTTCTGCTATCTGGACTGCATTTAAGGCAGCACCTTTTCTTATATTGTCTCCCACAACCCACATATCAATAGTATTTTCAAAGGCATTATTTTTTCTTATCCGTCCTACATATACATCATCCTTGCCTGAGACATCAATCGGCACAGGATATTCTGATTTTTCAGGTTCATCAATAACCTTTACACCCGGGAAGGTGCAAAGTAATTCCCTTATCTCATCTATGTTTACAGGTTTTTCACATTCCAAAGTAATTGCCTCAGAGTGTCCATTGAAGACAGGGACTCTTACACAGGTAGCAGAGACCTTTATGTTATTATCTCCAAGTATTTTATGGGTTTCCTTTATCATCTTTACCTCTTCTGAATAATATCCTGGGAATTCCTCTGAAAGTCCACCTATTTCAGGAATTACATTGAAGGCAATCTGATATGGATAGACAGAGTTTTTTATCTCTTTTTTATTAACATAAGAGAAGACCTGTGTTTCAAGTTCATCAACTGCATCTTTCCCTGTTCCTGATACCGCCTGATATGTAGAGGCAACAATCCTTTTGACCTTATACTGCTTATGAATGGGAAATACAGCCATAAGCATAATGATGGTGGAACAGTTAGGATTGGCAATAAATCCCTGATGCTGCTTTAAATGGTGAGGATTAATTTCAGGTATAGCAAGTGGGACACGGCTGTCCATTCTGAAATCACCGCCATTGTCTATGACAATAGCGCCTTTTTTTACTGCTTCCCATCCAAAGAGTTTGCTTGCACCTTTCTCTCCTTCTGTTCCGGCGAAGAATGCAATATCAAGGCCGTTGAACGAATCAATCTCTGTCTTTTCTACTTTCACCTTTCTACCTGCAATTGTTTCTTCTCTTCCTCTTGTAGCAAATATTTTAAGTTCTTTATAAGGGAATTCTCTTTCAATGAGAATCTCAACCATTTTTTTACCTACCATACCTGCTCCCACTACTGCCACATTATATCTTTTCATCCTATCTCCTTCTCTTTTAAAATCAACATCTCCCATCTCCTCTTTTATTTTCTGCTTTTCAACATAGAACTCCCTATAAGTCCCGCAAAGTATGCCTTCACTATATCAAAAGGAATAAAAGTGAAAGAACCAATGATGAATGCCTTATATAAAGAGATTTTTAGAAAGTATGTCAGCCATATAATACCACACAAATGTATTATTCCTATTCCTGAAAGCATACCATATATCATCTGAGGTTTCGTCCTCTTTTTTTCTGTAATAGACCCTACAATATATGCTGCAAGTACAAAGCCGACAATATAGCCGGTTGTTGGTCTTAAAATACCGCAGGATGTCCCATAGAACCAGTTTACACCTGCTACTCCACCTGCAAGATAGAATATCTGGCTTAAAACACCTGTTGATTTTCCTAAAAGTATCCCGCATAAAAGAACAACAAATACCTGCCCTGTGATAGGAACAGGGGTAAATGGTAGTGGAATATATATCTGTGCCGATAAGCCAGTAAGGAATGCGAAAGATACTGCTATAGAAAGTTTTTTAACTTCTGAAAGGGATAAGAAAACATCATAATATCTTTCCCAGAGTTTCTCCCAGTTTCTTAAAATTATTTCCATATTGCCTCCATTATATACTTGAAATTGCCTTCATTAATTTTTCTTTATCCACAGATGGACCAATAAGTGAAAGATACATATTTTTTGCTTTGAATAGTTCCCCTGCCATATCTTTTACCTCTCCTGAACGCACGCTTTCTACCTCTTCTACAGTTTCTCTTATTGATATAATCTTTTTCCTGAGCAATCTCTGTTCTCCAAGCCATAACATATATTCCAAATTATCCTCAAGTTCCATAAGAATCTGTGAGATGATAAACTTTTTTGCCCTTTTCATCTCATTATGGGTTACTCCATTGTCTCTTATCTTCTTTAGTTCATCAACAATTGCTATGACCGCCTTTTCTGTATTTTCAGGTGAAACACCGGCATAGATAAGATATGCACCTGTATCCTGATAGTGTTTTGTCATCCCTTTTATTGCATAAGCAAGTCCCATCTCTTCCCTTATTCTGTTAAAAAGACGGCTGCTCATATTTCCTGCAAGTATGGTATTGAGGACTGCCAGTGGATATCTTTTTCTATCAAATCTGGATGGTGCAAGTCCACCCATTACTATGTGTGCCTGTTCTGTTTTTTTATTAAGTGTTTTTATTTTTGGTCCTGCTGGCTCTCTTTTCCATAAGACGAATGCATTATCTACTTTTTTCTGTACACGGGATAGATATTTTTCAACAGACATTTGCATAACCCTTTCATTTATATTTCCAGCGATACTCACCACAATATTTTCAGCAGTATAAAAATTTCTGATATAATGGGTCATATCTTTTCTATCAGTCCTTTTTACGCTCTCAATCGTTCCTGCAATGGGCTGTCCAAGAGGATGTCCGTTATAAAGTGTCTCATCAAAAAGTTCAAATACATATCTTGCAGGGATATCTTTATACATATTGATTTCCTCTATGATGACATTTCTCTCCTTCTCTATATCTGTCTCGTTCAAAAGTGGATTCTGTATCATATCTGCAAGGACATCAAGAGATAGTTCAAGGTATTCTCCTAAAATCTTTATCCAGTAGCAGGTTGCCTCTTCTGAAGTGAAACCATTAAATGTTCCACCTACACCCTCTATCGCTTCTTTTATCTGCCTGTAGTTTCTCTTTTTTGTCCCTTTAAAAAGAAGATGCTCTAAAAAATGTGATATACCTGATATCTCTTCTGTTTCAAACCTGCTCCCTGCTTTTATCCATATACCTGTAGAGACAGAATGGAACTCTGGTATATGTTTATATATTATCCTTATCCCATTTTTTATTTTAAATTCCTGCCATTCCATTTTTTCCCCTTTTATTCCACTGCGGTGATGGGAAAATACTTGACATTTATTATACTTGTATTATTATATCCTGACAAGTTAAACTGCTATATTTTTCCCTCTCCACTCGGGGAGAGGGATTAGGGTGAGGGGGACATTCCAATAAAAAGGAGGGGAAATGAGGATTGGGTTTATGATGGGGTTTGATAAGGAAAGAATTGACTTTGCAAAAAAGGTTGGCTTTAAGTCCTGTGAGTTAAGGGCTTCTCCTGAAGATAATTTTTTCCCGGGGAATAATGGATGGGAAGGCAATGCAGAGAAGATAAAGGCATATTATGAAGAGAATGATATTAGAATTTCCTGTCTTGCCTCCTTTTATGTCAACCATATGGACCCGGAAAAGGCAGAAGAGTATAAGAACCTTGTAAGAAACGCAATTATTCTTGCTGAAAAGATGGGGGTAGGTGTGGTGGCTGGTTTTTCAGGAAGGATTGTCGGTAAAGAACTTAAAGAGAGTGTTTCACTTTTTAAGAAGATATGGAGTGAGCATGCAAGGTTCGGAGAAGACCACAATGTAAAAATTGCATTTGAGAACTGTCCTATGGGTGAGTTCCATACTCCATCCAATGGAACAAATTTCGTGTGTACCCCTCAAATGTGGGAGATTGCTTTTAATGAGGTTTCTTCAGATGCGATTGGACTTGAGTGGGACCCCAGCCATCTTGTCTGTCAGCTTATAGACCCTGTTGCAAATCTGAGAAGGTTTGGTAAGAAGGTGTATCATATCCATGCAAAGGATGCCCATATAAACCAGGATATTTTGAAACATTACGGGATATGGTATCAAGGTGCTATTGAGCACTGTTTCCCGGGGTTGGGAGATACTGACTGGGGGCTCTGTATAAAGGAACTTTTAAGGTATGGTTATAAGGGAGACCTCAATATAGAGGGCTGGCATGATATGGTTTATCGTGGAGAAAGGGAAGATGAGGGACTTATAAATGCATTTAAATATCTAAGCAGATTTGTGGTGCAGGACTGAAAGGAGGAAAATAAAAATGAAGAAGATACTTTATATATATGGAGGACCTGAGTTTCACCCGACAGAATGGGCAGGACAGAAGTTGAAAGAAATTCTTGGAAGGGATGGAAGGTTTGAAATGGATATGACATCAGACCTTGATACCTTCGCTTCTCTACCTTCCAGTGGGTATGATGCGGTTGTTTTATATACCACAGGTTTTAAAGATGACCTTACATCTAAAAGAGAAAAAGGACTTTTGGAGTTTGTAAAAAATGGCGGTAGTTTTGTAGGGATACATTCAGCAACAGATAGTTTCAGAGGTAGTAGAAATTATATTGAGATGATAAACGGAGAATTTCTCACACATCCTGAACACCATGAGTTTCCTGTTTTTATCGTTGATAACCAGCACTATATTACTGTAAGGATGCCTGGCTCTTTTTCTGTTTATGATGAGATGTACCACCTTCAGAACTATAACCCTGAAAAGTCAAAACTTTTATTTAAGACAGTATGGCAGGGTAAAGAGATTCCTGTGGGCTATACGAGGGAATATGGAAAAGGAAAAGTTGTCTATATATCATTAGGGCACACAAAAGAAGTATGGAACAATTTTGAGTTCCAGAAGATTCTTGTAAGGGCTATTGCATACAGTTCAGGTTATCAACTGACAGATAAAGTTATAAGATGCGGTATTTTAGGATATGGTCCGGCTTTTAATATGGGTAAATTGCATAATGGCTGGATAGATGCAACTTCCGGGTTAAAGACAGTTGCTGTGTGTGATAAAAGTCCTGTGAGGGTACAAGCAGCAAAGGAGGAACTTCCTGGGTTAAAAGGTTATTTTACAGACATTTCAGATATGCTGAAGATGAAAGATTTAGACCTTGTTGTGGTTATACTTCCCCACAACATTCACGCACCTGCTGTAATTCAATGCCTTGATGCAGGCAAACATGTGGTTGTAGAAAAACCCTTCTGTATTACTGTAAAAGAAGCGGATGAGATGATTGAAAAGGCGCGCTCTTCCCATCTTATGCTCAGTGTATTCCACAACAGGAGATGGGACCCTGACTATCTTTTAATCAGAGATATTGTAAACAGGGGACTGATAGGAGATATATTCCATATAGATTGTGGTTTTTCCTCTTACAGCCATCCAGGGTTTTCCTGGCGTTCAGATAAAAAGATAAGTGGAGGACTGCTGTATGACTGGGGTGCACACTTCCTTGACTGGGTCTTAAACCTTGTCAATTCAAAGGTAGTAAATATCACAGGGGAACTGAAAAAACTTGTCTGGAATTCGGTTACTTCTGAGGATTACGGAGAGATATACATCAAATTTGAAAACGGAACCACGGTGGACTTTGTTATGTCCCAGATAAGTGCAGTTCCCAGACCAAGATGGAGAATCCTGGGCACAAAAGGTGCGATAGAACAAACAAAATGGGATGAAATAACTCTTGTGAGTTATGTTTCTGGGATACGCCAGGAGAGCAAAGTGGCGATACATCAGGGTTCACTTGAAAACTGGAAACAATACTATAGAAATATAGCAGACCATCTTTTGATGGGAGAAGAACTGATAGTGAAACCGGAACAGGCAAAGAGAGTTATTGCTATCATTGAAGAATGCGAAAAGAACTCAAAAGAAAAAGGGCAGGTGTCCATATAAAAATAACAGGAGAAGTTTATGGAAAACAAAGACAGGGTCAAGTGGTTTGAAGAGGCAAGGTTCGGTATGTTTATACACTGGGGCGACTATTCTGTTCTTGGACGTGGTGAGTGGGTAATGTTCCAGGAAAATATTCCTGTATCTGAATATGAAAAACTTGCAGATAAGTTTAAGCCACCAAAAAGTTTCTCTCCATTAGAGTGGGTAAAACTTGCGAAAGAAGCAGGAATGAATTATATGGTGTTAACGACAAGACACCATGATGGATTCTGTCTCTTTGATTCAAATGTGACTGATTTTACATCTGTAAAACGTGCAGCAGGAAGGGACTTTATAAGAGAGTATGTGGATGCTTGTAGAAAAGAAGGTATGAGGATAGGTTTTTATTATTCCCTTATTGACTGGCGGATGCCGGTTGCATACGAAGGACCTGAAAAGAACTCTTCTGAGTGGAAGAGGTATGTTGCTGAAGTAGTCCACCGCCAGGTTGAAGAACTGATGACAAACTACGGGAAGATAGACATCCTCTGGTATGATGGTTGTTTTTATATCAATAACCGTAAGACAGTAATAACAACAGCAGAGCACTGGGAATCAGAAAAACTCAATGCTATGGTAAGGAAACTACAGCCGGAGATTATTATCAACAACCGTTCAGTACTACCCGAGGATTTTGATACACCTGAACAGCATTTTACTCCTTCTCCACCCGGAAGGATGTGGGAAAGTTGTATGACAATGAACAAACACTGGGGATATTTTGCAACTGATGACCTCTACAAGTCCACAAAGGAACTGGTGCATATACTTACTGCCTGTGCTTCTGGGGGCGGTAATCTACTTCTTAATGTGGGACCAAAGCCGGATGGTACGATACCGAAAGAGGCAGTTGTAAGATTGAAAAAGATAGGGAAGTGGCTAAAGATAAATGGTGAGAGTATCTATGGCACAAAAAGGTTATCACTTAATACAGGCACACTCGGCTGTGCTACCGAGAGAGAAAATTGTTATTATATCTTTGTCCACTGGTGGCCCGGTAGAACAGGGGTACTGCCTTACATCAAAGAAGAGATAAGTTCTGCTTATATCCTTTCCACAGGCAAAAAAGTCAACCTTAAGAGGGAAGGTGACCGTCTTATTTTTACAAATCTACCTGAAGACCCGCCCGATGAACTGACAACAGTTATTGTGCTAAAGAAAAAGGAGCAGAACTGTGGAGCATAAATATAAGGAACTGAGGAAAAGGTATGTTGACAGGATAGAAGAGAGAAAAAAGTGGCTTAAAGATTTCTGGGGAGGGAAGGATACAGGAAGACCGCCAATCTCTTTTATACCTTATTCTTATGAACCGCGTCAGATATTTGATGATGTGAACTTACAGATGGAGAAGGCATACATGTATTTTACAGCCATTATGGAACTGCCTGGTGATAACCTCCCTGTCTTCTGGCCTGATATGGGTACGGTCTGTCTTGCCTCTGTTTTTGGTGGAGAACTTGTAAGAGAAGGATGTGGGAAAAATTTGTGGATTAAACCTGCCTTTACCTCTCTTGAACATCTCAAGGATATTGAAAAACCAGATGTGATGAAGGCACTTGTAAAAGAAGAGTTTGACAGATGCAGGAGATGGCGGGATTTGACAGATGGATTCGGATATATAGCACCACCTGATATGCAGGGTCCTGTGAACCTTGCCATACTTGTTATGGAGGCAAATGAGTTTTTTGTCGGTATGTATACAGAGCCAGAACTTATACATAAACTTCTCAGGTTATGCACAGATGTTATATTAGATGTTCTTGATATTTACCGCCGGGAATTTGGTAGTGCCTTTGCCCCTGTTACCTGGCCTTATATATGGTTTCCAGATGGCATGGGTATAACACTTACACAGGACTCTCTTCCTTTTCTTTCACCCGAACTATATCAAAAGTTTGAACTGCCTTATGTGAAGGAGATATCTGAAAAAAGCTGGGGTGTCTTTATCCATTGTTGCGGTAAGTTTGAACACAACCTGCAGGTAATGAAGGAGATAACAAAATTGAAAGGCATAGACCCTTCCTATCCATTAAGCCGTGTTGAAAGAATAGTGGATGTTCTTGGAAGGGATATAGTGATTACTCCAAACCTTAACTCAAAAGGGATAGATGTTTTCCCTTCTTATGACAGATATGTTGAGTATCTTGTTGAAACGCTTCCTGATATAAGGTTCTGGTATATACTTACTGCTGACAGTCCTGAACCCTATTTTAATGCTGATGCAACAATAAAGACACTGAAAGTTTTGGGGTTAAACGACATTGCAGAAAAATTCCAGAATACTGTAGATTCTCTCCTCATCCTGAACATATGACAGAAATAGTTCTTAATCTGGAATTTTAAAACAATTTTTTAAAAGTGCCGAGTTTCAAATACTATACAATGGTAGTAATAAGGGGTTAAAAATAGTTAAGGAAGATACAATGAGACCATTAAATCTGCGATGTGAAGGTTTATTTAATCCTGTGGGTATAGATACCGAACATCCACGTTTAAGTTGGATGGTTACAGATAAAGAATATGGGCAGAAACAAACTGCTTACAGGATAGTGGTTGCATCTTCTATGGAAAAATTATCCCGCGGTGATTATGATATGTGGGATACCGGTAAGGTGAAATCAGAAGAGACGTTGAACATAAAGTATAGAGGCAAAAAAATTAAAAGCAGACATAGGTATTACTGGCAGGTAGAGGTATGGGACAGAGATGGGAGACCAGGAGAGAAGTCGGATAAAGCATTTTTTGAAACAGGATTTTTGAAAGAAGATGACTGGAAGGCAAACTGGATAGCAGGTAGGCAATTCAGTAAATCTCCTTTATTTAGAAGAGAGTTTATCCTCAGTAAAAAGGTTAAATCAGCGCGTCTTTATATATGTGGTCAGGGTATATATGAAATATATATCAACGGCTGTCCTGTAACTGATAATGTTTTACATCCTGTTATCAGTTATTATTCAAGAAGGATGTATTATGATACATATGATATAACACCCTTTTTGAAAAAAGGGAAAAATGTCATAGGTGTCTGGCTTGCACCGGGCTGGTTCGGTGACCCTGCCACATGGACAGAGATGAAAATATCCGTTCCTTTACACCGTTTTCCTTATCCGCCACACTGTCTGATAGCACAGATTGAGGTTTTTTATTATGACGGAGAAGTGGAAACTGTATCTACGGATGAGTACTGGAAAACAGAAGACAGTCCGCTTACTCCTGTCCCTTCTTACTGGAAATATTGCTTTGGGTTTTCCGGTGAGACATATGATGGGACAAAAGAGATGACAGGGTGGAATACCATGGGATTTGATGATAGCCACTGGAGTAAGATAAGTTATGTCCATTCGCCGACAGATAAACTCAGCGTATCTATGATAGAGCCCAACAGGATTAAAAATAAAGTAGAACCGGTAAACCGGGTATTTGTAGAAAAGGGAAAAAGCAATGCAGAACTGATTGAGATATTGAACAGATATAATACCTACAATGGTGGAACAACATTCAGCCCCGATGTATGGTTTTTTGAAGAATGGCAGAAGACCTACAGGGATTGCATAGAACGATACGGCGATAATTTTAAGGGTGGTTTCATATACGACCTTGGCAGACATATCTCCGGCTGGATTGAGATTAGAGTTAGAGGAAAGAAAGGAGACCGTGTGTGTTTGTTCGGACTTGACTGTCATATACTTTCAGGAAAGGAAGAAGGAGAGGTTATAAGAGAACATTTTATCCACAGGGTTGTAAGATATGTGCCTGTCTTTTTCTTTGGATATGGGAATGAAAAGCCAGAGGTTCTCAGTATACGTGGACTGGATATAAGCAGTAATGTTGAAAGTGCCGGGAGTTTTTCCTGTTCGTACGAAAAACTCACAGAGATAGCCAATGTTATAAAAAGAACTATTGAGGTACATCTGCTCAGCGGTATGATAATGGATTCCTGGCAGGAGAGATTCGGAACATTTACTCCCGGAGAAGCCACGATTTATAACTGGAATGTGTATCAACTGGCCAGAAAACTCGTCACAGATTTTTCTGACCAGCAGGGGTATGATGGCAGGTTTACAATGTTCGGGGCGCCCATCTCTCTTGACTATCCTGCCTTAAAAGAATCGCTTGTTTATCTGCCCTACCTTACATATCTTTATTACGGAGACGTTGATATCCTCAAGACATCTTATCCAGTAATTAAAAGATATACTTCACTTATTATTCCGCGACACAATCTTAGAGAAAGGACCTGGAGACCGTTAAGTTATGGCCGTGCTGAATCTGGATATGGGGACCATGGAAGACCATCAGCACGTTGGTATGACCCACATACTGGTGACCTTTATGAGACAATGAGTATGGTGGGCTATTTTAGAGTGGCAGAGAAGATAGCGCTTATTGTAGGTGAAAAAGTAGATGCCGAAGAATACAGGAAGGTACAGGAAAAACTTGTGAAAAAATGTAATCGTCAGGACTTTTTCAATAGAAAAAAAGGGTTGTACGGTGATGGTGACCAGGGATGTCATGCACTGGCACTTGCACTGGATATTGTACCTGATGAATTTCGTAAAAGGGTGGTAGAGCAATTTTTCAGGGATATTATGGAAAATCGTAAAGGCCATCTGAATACAGGATTTGGAGGCACAGTATATCTTCTCAAAACATTAATTAAATTGAACCGTCCGGATATAGCCCGTATCATCCTTACAAATGATACACCGCCGAGTATATGGAGTATGCTGAACCATCCACAGAGTCCTGATAGATTGACAATCTTACCTGAGTTTTATACCGGAGGTATGATACCGCATCCTGGATTATCCAGTACAGGGTTCTGGTTTTATCAGTCCCTGGGTGGGATTATTCCTGATGCTTCAAAACCAGGATTCAAACGGTTTGCAATAAAGCCACAGATAGACCATGCAATTGAATGGGTAAAAAGTGAGTATAACTCGGTTAGAGGTAAAATTTCAAGTCAGTGGGAAAATAAAAATGGAAGGATACTTATAAAAATTACTGTGCCATATAACACATCAGCCATTGTTTATATCCCGGGTAAAAACTCATGTCTACTTGAAGGAAAAGAAGGTATTAGAGAAAAACGGGCTTTCCAGAACTGTACTGTCTTTAAAGTAAATGGTGGCACATATTATTTTAATGCTACTCTTGATATTCAGAGAAAATAAAGTAAGAAATAGGAGAGAAAATAGAAAGGGTTGTACCTGTGATGAAGGAAGATAGTGGATACTGGCTCAGTTCAGACCATTCAGTTCCATCTTCTGTATCTCTGGAGACATTCAGAGAGTTTATTAGAGTGGCAAAAGAACTCGGTTCATACACTTAAGTTATGACAGATACAGAGGAGGTGCAGGATATGAGAGAGTTAGGTGGAGCAAAATGGATATGGGGTGGAGATAATCCCCGTCCTGTAAACAGTTACAGATATTTCCGTAAAGAGTTTTCTCTGAAAGAAATTCCTGAAAGTGCTGAGATAATAATTTTTGCCGAGTTCAGATATAAGTTATATATTAATGGTAGGTTTATTCAAACAGGTCCTACATTATGTCAGCCCGCTTACCGGCTTGTTGACAGATACAGAGTACTCCCTTATCTTCAGAAGGGCAAAAACTGCGTCGGTGTTATAGTTTACTGTCCTGGTGTTATGACAGGGCAGTGGACACTTGTCAATCCTGCATTGATAGTAATGGTGCGGATAGATAATGGAAGATTGAATATCCCGTCAGATAGGTCATGGAAGACATTGTTATCTGAGGCATGGGTGCATCCGACACAATTCTGTGGATATGCGAAAGGTTTTCATGAGTGGCACAGGATAAAAAATATCCCTGACGGATGGGATAGCCCTGGATTTGAAGATAAAGAGTGGGAGAATGCCTTTGAGATGCCTTTTTATGCATATGGAGATACCCAACACCTGAAGGAAAATTATGTAGGATACCCAACACTTTACGAACATTTACCTCTTAAACTTATAAAGGTGAATATCGCCAGTGGCGTAATCACTGATACAATGAGAAAAGAAGAGGCAGAGTATTACACGGCAACCCGTAACAGATGGTTAAAATTAATGGGGAAATGGAATATTTATGATATCAACACACCACTGGAAGATGAGCCACTGCCTGAGCCGGTTGTAACACTTATGAAAAGTGAAGAACACTTTTCTGCACCTGAGGATATGCTCATAAGGAATGATAATAGAAATTTTCCTGTTAGACTCAACATACCTTCCAGTGGTCATCCATCTCTGGTGTTTGACCTCGGAACTGTTAAATCAGGTATGTTTATACTGGATATAGAAAGTGAAAGTGGTGGTACGGTAGATATAGGGTGGGATGATAGGATTGACGAAGATGGCAGGGTTAAAGTATTTCGGTCCACACCTAACTGCGACAGGGTTGAAGTTCCCGCAGGCAGGGTTCAATGGAATGGTTTTTTTGAGAGAGGTGCCCGTTATTTACAGATTGTCCTGAGGGGCTTTTCTGGAAAAGTAACAATATATAAAACAGGGATAAAAGAGACACTTTTACCTCTGAATGTGAAAAATCCTGCTGTCTTCAGTTCAGATAATGGACTTCTTAATCTGATATGGAAGGCATCTATGGAAACCGTAAGGCAATATATGAATGGATGTGCGGCAGGTGACCCTGTAAGGGAGAGGTGTCACTGGCTCGGTGATGACACTATGGCAATGCGTATAGCTTTTTACTGTTTTGGTGAGAAAAGGATATGGCACAGAGCACTGGAACTGACCGCTCAGTCACAGAACAGCGATGGCTCTTTTCCTGTTATATCGCCCGGACACTTTGAGGACTTCAATATGGTTGCTGGCTCCTGCTGGTGGGCGATTCAGATTAATGAGTATTGCAGCCATACAGGGGACTGGAAATTTGGTAAAGAGATGTTCCCGTATATTGAGAAACATATAAACTATGAGTTACGTTTTGCTGATAAGGATGGACTGCTTTATGAGACACCCGGACGCAGATTTCTTTCATGGGCTGATGGCAACCCTTCTAAACCTTATAAAAAAGGTGAGACATTTAGAAAGAAAAGTCGTGTTACATGGGGGGACTTTTTTATGCCTGTCACCAGAGGGTATAACACCATTATTAATACATACTGGCTTTGGTGTCTGAGAGAAATCGCATCTCTCGCTTTTAAAATAGGAAGAAGAAGAGAATATAAGAGATACTTAGATATATTCAGAAAAGCAAGGAGGGCTTTTGAAGAAAAGTTCTGGGTGAAAGAGGCAGGGCTTTACAGGGATAATCTTGCTTTTGACAGTGAAGATAATATCAACAAACCCACATTCTGTGAGTCCACTTTGTTTACAATGATGCGCGCAGATATTATTGAAGAAGAAAAGGGGCTCAAATGCCTTAAGAAGATTATGTCCCCTGACTTTATCTGTTGCAGAACATCAGGTGGACTTGACCTGAGTGCACTTCCTGTATTTCTTCTGAAAGCAGGTCGTACAGGAGAGGCGCTGGAGTATTACCTTGACAGGTGGGGAGAGCCGATAAAAAACGGTGCAACTACCTGTGGAGAGGAATTTTTTCAAACAGATGGGAACAGTGATTGTCATATACACGGTGCTGCACCTGCAAGGGACCTTATAGAATACCTTGCAGGTATAAGGATAGCAGCACCCGGATGGAAAAAGGTTATATTTGTGCCACCAGCATATACACCTGAACTTCCAGAATTATATGCAGCAGTACCCACACTTTACGGAAGTATAGAAGTGGAGATTAAAAAGGTTAATGGAAGAATTATATACAGGTACGATTGTCCCGATGGTATTAAACATTCAGTTAAAAACAGGTGGCATGCAAAAATTTTGAACGGAAAAACTATGGAGGGAGAAGATGAAAATTAAGCGTAGGGATATATCCGATATATTTTCAGTGCCTGTGGAGCAGGTTTTATCATCAGGGTATAACCGGTTTCGTATGGATGTAGTGGAGTATTTAAGGAGCCATCAGTATGGTCCTATATATGATGAGCCGCAGGCGTTATGGATGAAAGGTTGTGGTATAGGTAATGGAGATATGGGTGCCCTTGTTTATGGAGCACCTGAGGCGATACACTTTGCAGTTGGTAAGACAGACCTGTGGGACTATCGGAGTTATGGAGAAGGCATGAGCCCACCTGTGAGTATAGAGCGTTTGCGTGAGATAATAAGGACTAATGACTATAAATCATTTATAGAGGCGCGGGAAAAAGAATTAGAGATACATAGCAAGAAGCCGGTTATCACAGGTAAGCCGGGAGGTATGTTAAGAATAGAGTTATTTGGTGCGTCATTACCGGCGAGATACAGACAACATCTTAACATAGCGGATGCAGAGTGTATTATAGAGTGGACACCATTTGGTTATGTACCGCCTGTCCGTTATGAGCCGGATATGTACAGTCATAAGGTTAAACTCACATCCTTTATCCATTCCTCTATAAATGTGCTCTGTGTAAAGATAGAGAATGATATGGCAGGTGGGTGGGGCAGTGGAATAAGGTTTGGATACTGGCGAGAGGAAGACCCTGCTTTTAATAAGCCAGAGATAAGGGAAGAAGGAAACTACAGGTATATTTTGCAGGAACTTGGTGGTGGAGAGTATTTTGTACTTATGGCAGATGTATCAGGAGGAGAGGTAGATACAGGTGAGAGTAGAGGTAGGATAGAGGGTATATTTACGCCAGGAGGTAAAGCCGGTTATTTATATCTTACAATTGTTACCAGTCGTGATAGTAACCAACCAGTGAAGCAGGCGATAGAGAACCTTGAATTGGTGAAGGGGTCCGACTGGGAGGAACTGGAAGCAAGCCACAGGGAGTGGTGGCATAACTACTGGAGACGTGGTTATGTTTCCACGCCTTTTGATACAGTTGAGAAGTACTGGTATTATGCACTTTACTTACAGGGTAGTATCTGTCGTCCTGGCAGGTTAAGTCCGGGGCTACAGGGCAACTGGATAAAAGAGAACTATCCTGCATGGAATGCCGACTTCCACAACAACATCAATATGCAGGTTCTTAACTGGGGGCATTACACAGCTAACAGGTTAGAGTTAGGAGAGCCATTATACCGGTTATTGAATGATGTTCTGGCAAAATGTAAAGCAGAGACGAATAGATATTTTGGTATGGAAGGGGCGCGGTATCCTATATCAATGGGTCCTGATGGTGCTGATACCTGTGGTAGTATTCTTCTTTCCATTTATATAGGGGCTGGTGGCTGGCTTTCTCATCATCTATGGTGGCACTATAAGATGACAGGAGATAAGGAATTTTTGCGTAAATATTGCTGGCCTGTATTGAAGGAGTGTGCACTTTTTTATGCTGACTACCTGATAAAGGAAGAAGATGGTACATACTCACTTTTCCCCACACTCCATATGGAAGCGGTATGCAGTCAGATAGCAGGTGCTGGTAAGAATTCTATCTGGGACCTTTCTGTGGTTACCAGATGTTTCCAGTTAGCACTTATGGCAGCAGAGGAGTTAGGAGAAGCAACTGATTTACAGGAGAAGTTTCGTAATATCTTAGAACATCTTGCACCCATACCTGCAAATGAAGAAGGTATATGGTTAGAATTTTCTGATAGAGGTGGGCTGTGGCATATGTGGGACTGGGCAAGGATGATGCCTATCTTTCCATCAGAACTTGTTTCAAAGGATAGTGGTCCTGAGTTGTTGAGGCAGCAGGCGATGAAGACAATAGAAGAATATTACAACTACAGAGGGGCAGAAGCGGAGAAGGTAGTTGGGTTCTGTGGGATACTTTTTGCATGCGCCCTTTTCCGTATGGGTATGGCTGAAAGAGGGTTAAAGATGGCAGAGTATGTATGTAAGACACTTAACCCGAGTGGATTTGTTGCAAGCAGGGATGGATGGTTCTTTCAGGTAGATACTCCTCCAGGTTTAAGTGTGATGCTTAATGAGATGCTTCTGCAGAGTTATGATGGTATTATAAGGGTATTTCCAGCAGTTCCTTTAACAGACAGGCCTGTGAGGTTTCATTCTTTCAGGGCACAGGGAGGGTTTCTTGTATCAGCAGAGAGGAGGGAAGGAAAGACGATGTATTTGGTTATCCAGAGTTTATGCGGTAATGAACTGAAACTACTTAATCCTTTTGTCAATGAAGGAAATAGAGGTGTGGAAGTAAAGGTATATCTTCTTCCACAACAGAAAGAGGTTTTAGAGTCAGTGGAGAAGCAGGGGAGGACGGTTCCTTTCCTTGATGATGTATATCTTCCCGGTCAGTTAATATCTTTTCCCACAGAGAAGGGGCAGATATACCTGATAAGCAAAGAGATACCCTATATAAGCAACATCTCTGTAGAAGAGGTATCCTAACATCTTCCGATAAAGCAGCAGAGGTCCTGTTGTATATGAGATATTCCTGTGTTATTATTTAATCTATGGAAAAACTGGATATGAAATTAATATTTAACAAGTTGTTTGAAAAAAAGTCACTGGATGAAGAGGAAAGTTATAATGTTTTTAAGGGAATTATGGAGGAAGAGATATCTACTGTTCAGACATCTGCCTTTCTCTCTCTTTTGAGAATGAAAGGTGAGCAACCGACAGAGATTACAGGTGCTGCGAAACTTTTACGGGACAAGGCGTTAAAGATTAATGTTCAGAAGAAAAGTCCTGTATGTGATACTTGTGGAACTGGAGGAGATTATTCCGGAACATTCAATATATCAACCTGCACAGCAATAGTGGGATTTTCAGCCGGACTTACAGTTGCCAAGCATGGCAACCGTTCAATGACCAGCAGTTGCGGCAGTGCTGATGTTCTTGAATCCCTTGGATATAAGATTGACATAGAACCGTCTAAAAGCGAGATGCTTCTCAATGAATATGGATTTGCCTTTCTCTTTGCTCCGCTTTATCATAAGGCAATGAAGAATGTTGTTCCTATCAGAAAAGAACTTGGTTTTAAAACAATTTTCAATATTATAGGGCCACTCTGTAATCCTGCATCTTCTGATGTTCAGATAATGGGTGTAAATGACTACAATTTATTAAAAATTATTCCACCTGTATTTCAAAGTTTAGGAATAAGAGGATATATCTTTCATTCAGCAGACGGAATTGATGAGATATCCCTTACAGCAAAGACATATATCTCAGAAGTATCAAAAAAAGAAATAAGGGAGTTTGAGATATACCCACAGGACTTCGGATTTAAAAAATGTAAACTTTCTGACCTTAAAGGTGGGGATACGAAAATAAATGGCGAGATTCTGTTAAATATTATAAAAGGTAAAGAAAAAGGAGCGATGAGAGATGTCGTTCTTTTGAATACGGCATTTTTACTTTCTGCTGCAGGAGTTTCAAAAGATGTGAAAGAAGGGATTGATATAGCGACAAATACAATAGAAAAGGGGATATGCTGGAAAAAGTTTAACGATGTCTTAGAGGCGGTGAATAGATGAAACGCCTTGCTGTTTTTATTCTGTTTTTTATTTTTACCATTTCCACATTTTCTGCTGATGATGGTATTGATATTTTCCTCCCACATCAGGTAGCATTAGACCTCTGTTCATATCCATCTGTCAGGGAAGGGGTTATAGACCTTTTATATCTCTATCTGGATGAACTATGGCACAGGGGAGAATACAGCAAAATTTTTCCTGTCTTGAAACTCATAACAACGATTTCACCAAAGGATGTTGAGGCATGGACCATCGGTGGCTGGTTTCTTATAAATGGTATAGCCCCAAAACTCTCAACAAAAGAAAAGGATAGGATAGTAAGTTACGCCATTGAATTTATGGAAGAAGGGATAAAGGCAAATCCTGAGGATGAACGTCTTTATATGGAACTGGCTATGTACTATTACACTATGAAGGACTATAATAAGGTGCTTCATTATATAGAAAATGTAGAACCATCATATCCATCCTACCATTTCTTCCATCTTAAAGCACACACATACCAGAAGACAGGCAAAATAAAAGAGGCAATAGAGGTATGGGAAAGGGTAAAAAAGGACTTCCCATATATGGCAGATGTTGCAGAAAGATTTATTATGGAGTTAAAAGATGCTGCTGGAGAAAATCATTGACGAGAAGAAAAGGATAGTGGATAAGCAGAAGGCAGAAGGAGAAAAAGGATGTAAGGGTGCGGACTTGAAGAAACCATTGAGTTTAAAAGAGTCGTTGAAGAGAAAGTTCGGGCTCATTGCTGAAATAAAAAGAGCATCTCCATCTGCAGGGGTTATCAAAGAAGATATAGATGTAAAGAAGACAGCATTAATATATAGCAGTGCTGGTGCTTCAGGTATATCTGTCCTTACCTGTGAGCCGTTTTTTATGGGACAGATGGAAGACATAAAGGTAGTAAGGGAAGTGGTTGATATTCCTATACTGATGAAGGATTTTGTTATAGACCCTTTCCAGATTTATCTTGGCAGGAGATACGGAGCAGATATAGTTTTGCTTATATTAAAGATTTTATCAGACCAGGATTTTTTGAAACTTTTGGATACATCTGAGAATTTAGAAATGGAAACCCTTATAGAGGTTGGCAGTAAAGATGAACTTGAAAGGGCACTACGCTTGGTGAAAAACTGGGATAACAAGATATTGGGGATAAACAATAGGGACCTGGATACACTAAAGGTTGATATATCCACAACGCTCAACTTGATTAGGCTTGTTCCACAGGACAAAATAGTTGTTATAAGTGAAAGTGGTATAAAGAGGAAAGAAGATGTAAAGATATTGAGGGAATCAGGTGTAAAAGGTATTCTTGTAGGAGAGTGTCTGCTGAAAAGTTCTGATATTAAAAAGAAGATACAGGAATTGTTATAAAAAAATGTAGGACTTTGTTAATTTTTTGCCGAAAGAAAATTGACAGAGAAAGGAGAAAATTGTAAATTGGAATACAGACGGAGTTGGTTGAATACTTGCTATTATGAAATATATATATCTAATTGGAGGTATTAAAGATGGGAAAATTGCATCTACCTATAATCATTGAGATGGATGAAGATGGGTATTACATAGTAAGTTGTCCATTGTTCAAGGGTTGTCATTCTTACGGCGAAACTATAGACGAGGCACTCGAAAATATAAGGGAAGTCATAGAGATGTGTCTTGAGGAGGCAAAAGTCGAGGAGATTAATAAATTCGTAGGATTTAGAGAACTGGAAATAACCGAGAATGTCTAAATTTCCCGTAATCAAAGGCAAAGAATTTTTAAGGTTTTTAGAATACATTGGTTTTATGATAGCCAGGACAAAAGGTTCTCATGTAAGGTTGATATCAAAAGATGGAAGGGTAACCACCGTTCCTGTGC
>JAMWCZ010000081.1 GCA_023819225.1 Candidatus Omnitrophota bacterium | reverse complement strand
TACCACCTTATAACTTTTTAGGATATCAACAACAGGTCTGAAAAGTGTCTCAGGAACAGGCAAACCATTTCTCAAAAATACCCTGAAGGGATGTGCAAGAACATCTACATTATTTTTCATAAGTGCCTCTACCATATCCATAAACCATAACGCTCTTTTTGCAGGGGAGGCAGAAATAACCTCTTCCGGGAAGAAGTGTATAGCCCCAACTATTATATCCAGTCCTTCTCTATCTTCCGGAAGTAAAGAAATTCCACCATCTTTGTCAGGTATAACTTCCAGTCCTATCCTTACCCTTTCTGATTTTACTTTGTTTACTGCCTGTTTGAACATACTCATCCTGTCTTTCCCCTCTTCCCTTTTTCTTTGCAGTATATCTGGCTGGTAAAAAGACAGGGCTTTACTATACTCTTCTTCGGTAAGATATAACTGGTCTGCATGTTCTGTGAAAGCTACATATCCTGTATCAAAGAGTTCAGTTCTTTCAAGTATCTTCTCTATTGTTATATCCTCTGCACAGTAGGCAAACTGTGTATGGCAGTGGTTATCACAGAGTGGTAAAGGATTTTTAAGATATTCTCTCTTTACTTTTATATTTTTTCCTTCTATTTCTATTAGAAGATATCCAAAAGGTGCCTCACAAAGAGCAGGCACTGTAAGGTAATATACCCCGTCTTTACATATTAACTCCTGTCCTGGATGGTAATGGGCACTTAAAGAAAGAAAAACATTGCTTTCTCTGTAAGATAGATGAACATTTTCAGCATTACAAAGATTATAAGGATAAGGACTTTCTATCAAAGGATATACAGGGTTATGCTGCAACACAATGACTTTTTTGTCAGGATGTTTTTTTACACTGGATATAAACCTTTCAATATCCTGTTTGCTTCTGGTACAGATATCACCTTCTCCATAAGTATCAGCAAATGAGTAAATAATGATGTCTTTAAAAATATGGGGCCCTGGTTTTTCTTTTAGGGTATTAAAAAACCTTTCATAACCACCATCATGATTACCCGGGATGAAAACACAAGGTATATCTGTTTTATCTATAATCTTTCTAATTTCAGTTAAAATCTCCATCTCATCTGGTTTATCCAGTATATCTCCAAGGATAAAAACAATATCAGGACTTTCTTCACAGGTGCCCCTTCTGATGACCCTTTTAAGAAGTTCAATCCCATACCGTGTTTTTCTGCTATCTGTTTCAGAAAGTGTTGTGCTATAGTGGATGTCCCCTATTGCAAGTATTTTAATCTTTCCCATTTTAATCCAACCTATCAATCATTACATAAACGGACAAAACTTTACCACTTCTGCAAAAATCTGTCAACCTTTCCTTTTTCTCTCTCTGTCCTATACTTTCTCTTTTCCCTCGCCCCTCGGGGAAGAGGGTTTGGGTGAGGGGTTTAAAGTTTTTTTATTTATTTTTGTTGGCTACAAATTTCATTGACACAGAGAGGGAAAAATTATATTATATATTGTTTAGATTCTTACAAGAATAAGGGGTAAAAATGGAAAGAGAAACACAGAGATATGACGCAACTACCATCCAGGTACTTGGTGGTATAGAGGCAGTAAGAAAAAGACCTGCAATGTATATCGGGGACACCTCTATTTCAGGTCTTCATCACCTTGTATATGAAGTAATAGATAACAGTATTGATGAGGCAATGGCAGGTTTCTGTAATGAGATAGCAGTTACAATACATACGGATAATAGTGTAAGTGTCTCTGATAATGGAAGAGGCATTCCTGTGGATATGCATAAGACAGAGAAAAGGCCTGCATTAGAAGTCGTTATGACAGTTCTCCATGCAGGAGGTAAGTTTGATAAGAAGGCATACAGGGTTTCAGGAGGATTGCATGGTGTGGGCGTTTCTGTTGTTAATGCGCTTTCCGAGTGGCTTGAGGTGGAGGTTAAAAGGGATGGTAAGGTGTACCATCAGAGATATGAAAGAGGTAAACCGGTTACAGAAGTTACAGTTGTAGGAAAGACAAAAAGCACGGGTACGAAGGTTACATTCAAACCGGACGAAGAGATATTTGAAACAGTGGAGTTTGATAATAGTATTCTTTCAGGAAGAATCAGAGAACTTGCCTTTCTCAATGCAGGTGTCAAGATAACTTTTGAGGATGAGAGAAAGAAGATAAAAGAAGAGTACTGTTTTGAAGGAGGACTTGTCTCATTTGTTGAGCATCTCAACAGAAATAAGAATGTGCTTTCTCCAAAGCCGTTATATTTTAAGAAAAGCACAGATGAAGGAGAGGTTGAAATTGCCTTCCAGTATAACGATGGTTACAGTGAAACTGTGCTTTCCTTTGCCAATAATGTTAACACAAAGGAAGGAGGAACACATCTTACCGGTTTTAGGTCAGGCCTTACACGTGCTATAAATGAATATGGAAAAAATAATGGGTTTTTAGGAGATACGCTACTTGCAGGAGAAGATATAAGGGAAGGGTTGACAGCGGTTATAAGTGTAAAAGTTGCTGAACCACAATTTGAGGGGCAGACAAAGACAAAATTAGGAAACTCAAAGATAAGATTTCTTGTGGAAGGGATAACCACAGAACAGGTTCTTACCTACCTTGAAGAGAACCCTGAGGTTGCCCGTGAGATAATTAATAAATGTGTTGTGACAGCAAAGGCAAGGGAGGCAGCGAGAAAGGCAAGGGAACTGACCCGTAAAAAACTTGCGGAAACAGGAGCCCTGCCAGGAAAACTGGCTGATTGCACAGTGAAAGAACCTGAAAAAAGAGAACTTTTTATTGTTGAAGGTGATTCTGCAGGTGGTAGCGCCAAACAGGGAAGGGATAGATTTTTTCAGGCAATACTTCCTTTGAAGGGTAAGATTATTAATGCGGAAAAGGCACCATTAGAGAAGGTTTTTAACAATGAAGAGATAAGGATGATGATAGGTGCAATAGGAGGAGGGGTTGGAGAGGACTTTGATGCTTCAAAGGCACGGTACAGAAAAATTATTATAATGACAGATGCAGATATTGATGGAGCCCATATCCGGACACTCCTTCTGACATTCTTTTACAGGCAGATGACAGACCTTATAAAACAGGGATATATCTATATTGCACAGCCGCCACTCTATAAGGTTAAAAAAGGGAGAAAGGAGTTTTATGTAGATACAGAGGCGGATATGGACAAAATACTAATCCAGATGGCAAGGGAGAGTGTAAGAATAACTGTAAAACAGAAAGACGGAAAGCAGTTAGATATCAGTGATAATATACTGAAGATAGGAACTTTAAGTAAAAGGATGTATGAAATTTCTGAAAGTTTAGATAGCAAGGGGATTAATCTGGATGAGATATTCAACTACTGGAGGGCAAAGAAAAAAATCCCTGTATATCTTGTAAAGTACCAGGACAAAGAAGAATTTTTTGCAACAGATAAGGAACTCTCTAACTTTATGGAAAGGCAGAACAAAAATCATATAGACCTTTTTTCTGGCGAAGAAAAGGACTATAAGATGGTTGAAATTTATGAGGCGAGGGATATTGAAAAGATACTCAGATGGATGGAAGAGAACGGAATTAATATAAAAGACCCTTCAGATTGTATTTTTACAGTAGAAGAGATAGAGACAGGGAAAAAAGAAACAAGTAGTTTTATGGGTATCTATGAAGTGCTTAAAAACAAAGGCAAGAAGGGACTTTCAATACAGAGATATAAAGGACTTGGAGAGATGAATCCCGAGCAGTTGTGGGAGACCACAATGGACCCGAAAACAAGAAGGATGAAGGTTGTTACGATTGAAGATGCTATTAAGGCAGAAGAGGTATTTACAATTCTTATGGGAGATGCTGTTGAGCCAAGGAGGGAGTTTATAGAAAGGTATGCAAAAGAGGTAAAGAATCTGGATATATAATAGATGTAGCGGTGCAACCCGCCACTACAGATTTGTCGGCAAGGACAGTAAGAAGAGAGAAAGGCGTGAGAAGTGAGATGTGAGAAAGGGGAGGGGAATTCGTCGCATAAATACGACCGCTACTATTACATTTGCATTACAGGAGATATAGATGGGAGAAGAAGAAAAGATTATACCGGTTGGTATTGAAGAGGAGATGAAGACATCATACATTGATTACGCAATGAGCGTAATTATTGGAAGGGCATTACCTGATGTCAGGGATGGGCTTAAGCCGGTCCACAGAAGGATTCTTTATGGTATGCTTGAACTTGGTGTTGAGCCGGGCAAGCCATTCAAGAAGTCCGCAAGGATAGTAGGGGAGGTTATGGGAAAATATCATCCCCATGGAGATGCCCCTATATATGAATCAATAGCAAGGATGACACAGGATTTCTCTTTAAGATATCCACTGATAGAAGGGCAGGGCAACTTCGGTTCAATAGATGGAGACCCACCTGCTGCTATGCGATATACAGAAGCACGTCTTACCCATCTTGCGATGGAACTACTTGCTGATATAGAGAAAGAGACAGTGGAGTTCATCCCAAACTTTGATGAATCACTTTTAGAACCGGTGGTTTTACCGAGTAGAATACCAAACCTTCTTATAAATGGTTCTTCAGGTATTGCTGTTGGCATGGCGACCAATATCCCACCCCATAACATTGGGGAGGTGGTTAATGCTTTAATAAATGTAATAGACAATCCTGATATTACAATAGAAGAGATTATGGCTTTTCTTCCGGGCCCTGACTTTCCTACAGGTGGAATTATATGTGGTAGAGAAGGAATCAGAGCAGCATACACCACAGGTAAGGGGATAATAACAATAAGAGGAAAGGTGGAGGTTGAGGAAGAAAGCAGTAAAAAAGAGGCAATAATTATAAAAGAAATACCTTATGAAGTAAATAAAGCACGGCTTGTGGAACAGATAGCAGGACTTGTAGAGGAAAACAAGCTCAATGGTATTATTGAGGTGAGAGATGAGTCAGACAAGGAAGGTATGAGGATAGTGCTTGAAGTGAGAAAAGGAGAAAATGTAGATATCATCATTAACCAGTTATATAAATATACTGCACTTCAATCATCATATGGCATAATCAATCTTGCGCTTGTTAACCAGCAACCGAAACTACTTAATATAAAACAGATGTTGGAACTCTTTCTTGACCACAGAAGGGATATTATACTCAGGCGTACCGGTTATGAACTTCGTAAGGCAGAGGAAAGGGACCATATTGTTTCAGGGCTTATTATCGCCCTTGATAATCTTGATAAGGTCATCACCCTTATCAGAAATTCTAAAACAGTTGAAGATGCAAGGGATGGACTTGTGAAAAAATTCAAGATGAGTGAAAAACAGGCACAGGCAGTCCTTGCAATGCCCCTGTCCCGTCTCACAGGTCTGGAAAGAGAAAAGATAATGGAGGAGAAGGAGCAACTGGCAAAGGCAATAAAGGAACTAAAAGAGATACTTGCCAGCGAAGAAAAGGTTAAGGGTATCATAAAACAGGAACTAAGAGAGATTCAGAAAAAATATGGAGATAAAAGGAAGACAGAGATAGGAACTCCTATTGAGGAATTTGATGAGATGGACCTTGTCAGACCAGAAGATATTGTTGTTACTGTTTCTTCTGAGGGATATATAAAGAGGAGTCCTTTAGATGCATATAGAAGACAGCGCAGGGGTGGAAAAGGGATGGTGGGTGTAAAAACAAAGGAAGAGGACTTTGTTAAACACCTTTTTGTCTGCTCTACAGTGGATACCATACTCTTTTTTACAGAGAAAGGTATGGTTCACTGGTTAAGGGGGTATCTTATCCCTGAAGCAGGAAGGAGTGCTAAGGGGAAGCCCATAGTAAACCTTTTAAGGATAGACCCGGGAGAGAAAATATCAGCGGTAATACCGGTAAAGGAATTTTCAGAGGACAAATTCCTTCTGATGATTACTAAAAATGGTATGGTAAAAAAGACCACATTAAATTCTTACAGCAGACCAAGAAAGGGTGGGATTATAGGTATAGGGTTGAGAGAGAAAGATAGACTCATAGATGTCCACCTTACAGATGGAACTCAGGATG
>JAMWCZ010000010.1 GCA_023819225.1 Candidatus Omnitrophota bacterium | reverse complement strand
TAAGGAAGAAAGGGAAAAACAAAGCACGTGTAGCAATAGCCCAGAAACTTTGCGTAAGTATCTACTATATGTTGAAAAATAAACAAGTTTACAGGACAAGGGAAAGGAAATTATTTTTCAGGTAAGCCCTTGTAGCTTCATAGTCCATAAGAGACCTTTTTAATGATTGGGATACCTGGACTCAGATGGAATATCGTGTGCTGATAAGCACGAATAGATGCTTGGAATAAAATCTTTTGATAGGGTCTGGTAAAAAGAAAAGAAATTTTGAAAAGGAGTTTATATGAGGGGTTGACAAGCCTTTTCATAGATACCTATATACTCTATCTGTACATAAAATTGACGGAGAAGAGGTATCGGCATACAATGTAGAAAAGTATAGTATATCAGGTTAAATAACCCTTTTAAAAGAAAAGGAGAATTCATAAAGAAATGAGTATTTATTCATGGGAAGAAATTCTCCAAAGGTCAAGAGATTTGAATTCAATACTTTTAAATCGTAAAGGGTTGACAACAAGGTTAAATTTCATTTTGGCAACGGTTATAATTTTACTGATGGGGTGTTTGCCCTGTTGTGTCCGTATAAGAAACAACTATGAAGAAAAACATATATTGGTTAAAAGCATTAAGGTCCTGACACTGAATATGAAAGCCAGCGACTCCCGGCATACCAGAGAAGAACGTGTGCAGCCGGTAGTAGAACTTGTAAAAAGTGAAAGCATAGACGTACTTTTTCTGCAAGAAGGAACCAGTGGGTTAGTACCTGGGAATTCAATAGGCATGCTGCAAACTCTCTTAGGTAATTATGATTGTTTTATGAGGCCTTCTTTCGGATATTGGATGTTTTTTCAATATGAAATCGGATTGCTGTCCCGGTTTAAATTTTACAAGGTGGATTCAGCGCCGTGCAGAATTAAAAGCAAGGAATTTGTTGACAACCTATTTATTCCCGGCCGCCGCAGAGCCATTGCCGGCCTATCAGATGTTCCCGGCATGGGGCGGGTGGCTTTTGTATCCGTGCATCTTGATTCGTCACCCGTTGATGAGACAGAACGTATGCGCCAGTACGAGATGCTTCTTGAGTTCCTTCAGAGATTATCAACGGACATAATTATTCTGGCTGGGGATTTCAATGCCGGGTTGACTAATCCGGGTTTTAAGATGCTTCAGGATTACGGGTTTGAAATAGTAGGGTCTTCCATAGTTGACCATATTCTTGTAAAAGGAGGCAGGGGTATTAGAAGTGAGGTCGTTTTTACCGACAACTACGTAAGCGACCATTGCGGAGTATTTGCAGAAATTACCCCTTACCCTAAATAGTCATCATCCAGACAGGCAATAATTCCCTATTACTCTTCACAGAGTCGTAAAAAAACATACCTGAAAAGCAGGTCTGCCCTAATAATTTTCTATTTTGGCTACCGCCCTGAAAGTTTTTCCCTACTACCCGGCGTGGTACTGAAAAGACAATATATTTCATTATCGGTTTCTTGCTCGGCTTTTCCACTGGACGTTTCAAATATGGCTTCACATATTTGTTTAATTTCTCGTTCTCTTTTATCCTTATCGCATAGCATATTCTAATCTCTTCATTTAATTCATACAATTCCATCATGTCAAAAGCGGCATAACTATCTTTCTCAACCTTTATTTGGAAGATACGGCATTATATATCTTCCACGATGAGTATACAAAACAATAAACTTTTTATCACGGAGAATGTCTAATATATGAGAAAGGAAAAGAGAAATAAAAATGAAAAACAAAATTAAATATCTCCTGCTCTTCGCTACACTTTGCCTTACTGCATATTCACAACAACTTCCAAACGGCAAAATGTTCCAGTGGCCCCGTTTACCTGAAAATACTAAAGTTATAAAAGATATTGTATATGCGGAAGCAGATGGGGAAAAACTGTTGATGGATATCTATATCCCTGAAAGTCAAAAACCACTACCTCTTGTTGTCTGGATACATGGAGGTGGCTGGAGTAAAGGGAGTAAAGAAAACTGTTATCCAGCACTCCATCTTCTACCTTATGGATATGCAGTAGCAAGTATAAACTACCGCCTCACAGGGATTGCAAGTTTTCCAGCCCAGTTAGAGGACTGTAAGTCAGCAATAAGATATTTAAGGGCAAACGGAGCAAAATATAACCTTAATACAGAAAAGATTGGTGTATGGGGTCCTTCTGCAGGTGGACATCTTGCTGCATTACTTGGAACAACAGGAGATGTTTCTGACTTTGAGAAGGGTGATTACCTTGAATTTTCAAGTAAAGTTCAGGCAGTGTGTGACTATTATGGTCCTTCCTCTATAAGTGATATGCACTGGAGGTCTTACAGGAAGGATGGAAATTCACCGGAACAACTCCTTATAGGTAAAGGGAAGGGTGATTTTACAGAAAAAGCAAAAAAAGCAAGTCCAGTAACCTATGTCAGTAGCAGTTCAGCCCCATTTTTTATCGTCCATGGTGATAAGGATAATGTTGTCCATATTTCCCAGAGTAAATTGCTATATGACATTTTATTAAAATCAGGTGTTGAAGTTCAACTACATATCATCAAAGGCGCAGGGCATGGAGGTCCTGAGTTTATAAAACAAGAGATTATAGAAAAGGTAGTTTCTTTCTTTGACAGGCATCTAAAAAATAACTAAACTGAAAGATATGAGGATGAAAAAAGTATTACTTATTATATCAGTTCTGTCTCTACAAAAAATTTTATCTCCAGAGGTTATAGCTCCATATGAAACTGATATCTGGCCTATCCCTGAGACAGAGATTGATAGGTTTGTTCTGGCTCAACTTAACAGGAAAGGAATTGAACCAACAAACCCCTGTTCAGATGAGGTTTTTATAAGAAGGGTGTATCTTGATGTGATAGGCACAAAACCTGAACCTGAAGAAGTTAAAAAATTCCTTGATGACAAAAACACTGATAAAAGAAAGATATTGATAGACCAACTTCTTAATAGCGATATATTTGCTGACTATTGGTCTCTTAAGTGGTGTGATATACTGCGGGTGAAAGCAGAATTTCCCATAAACCTCTGGCCTAATGCTGTTCAGGCATATCACAACTGGATAAGAGATGCTATTAAAGAAAATATACCCTATGATAGATTTGCAAGAGAACTTTTAACATCCAGCGGAAGTAATTTCCGGGTCCCCCCTGTAAACTTCTACCGGGCTGTTCAGGGACGTGACCCACTTTCTATTGCAAGTGCAGTCGCTCTTACCTTTATGGGGACACGGCTTGAAAACTGGGATGAAAAGAAAAAGAAAAATATGGCAGTTTTTTTCTCCCGTATCGCATATAAAAAGACAGATGAATGGAAGGAAGAGATTGTCTATCTGAATCCTGCTTATTCTGAAGAAATTATTGCTGTTCTACCTGATGGTAAAAGAGTAAAAATTCCACAGGATACAGACCCACGCATTGTCTTTACTGACTGGCTGATAAAGGATGATAACCCATACTTTGCAAAAAATATAGTAAACCGTATCTGGTCGTGGCTTATTGGAAGGGGAATTATAGACCCCCCAGACGATATAAGACAAGATAATCCCCCTTCAAATCCTGAACTACTTGAATACCTTGAAAAAGAACTGATAAAGAACCATTATGACCTTAAACATATCTACCGTTTGATATTGAACTCCAGAACATACCAGCAGTCCTTTATTCCGAAAAGTTCACATCCAGATGCAGAAAGATATTTTGCTTATTATCCAGTAAGACGGCTTGAAGCAGAGGTGCTTTTAGATATCTTTTGTAAAATCGGCGGTGCAGGAGAAGAATATGTAAGCCCTATACCTGAACCATTTACCTTTATCCCAAGGTATCAACGCAATATCCTGCTTGCAGATGGAAGTATTACAAATTCCTTTCTTGAACTTTTTGGTAGACCTTCCAGAGATACAGGGCTTGAGTCAGAAAGAAACAATAAGATAACATATGGACAGCAGATGTATTTATTGAATTCCAGTGAACTCTGGAGAAAAATCCGGTCAAGTGCTGTTTTAAGAAGAATACCTGTTCTATCAAAGAACAATCCAGAAGAGACAATCAGAAATATATATCTGCTTTTACTATCCAGATATCCTGTGGACCAAGAGATTGAAAAGGGAAAGGCATATTTTCAAAAACAAGGGATATCCTTTAAAGATGCAGTTGATGATATAGTATGGGCAATTATAAATAGCAAGGAGTTTTTATACAGGCATTAGAAATGAAAAAAATAACTATAACAGGGGTATTTATAATATCTTTTGTGAGTTCTTTACTTCTATATGGAGAGCCATCAACTATAAGACCCAGGGCAAAGGCAGTTATACAGATATGGCTATGGGGAGGGCCATCACACCTTGATACATTTGACCCAAAGCCCAATGCTGGCTATGACTATTGTGGGCCATTTGACAAAACCATCCCGACAAATGTCCCTGGAATAGAAATAAATGCAATGCTTCCCAACCTTGCAGGACTTGCAGACAAATATTCTATTATCCGAAGTATGACACATGGGATAAACAGCCATGAAACAGCCGCCTACATTATGCAGACAGGACATCCTTCAGAGGAAAGGACTGTATATCCAGGAGTTGGTGCGGTTGTCTCTCTATTTAAAGGGTATGATTATGGATATAAAGGAGTTATTCCTCCCTATGTTATCCTAACAGAATCCCAAGGGAGGTTCTCAGAAGTCGGCTTTTTAGGTTCAAGATATAAACCATTTATTACAGGTGGAGACCCGAACAAACAGCCATTTGCTGTAGAAGGGATTATCCTTGAAGGGATATCTGAGCAGAGACAGAGATATCGGACTGAACTTCTTGAGGGGATTGATACTTTAGAAAGATACATCCCTGAAAATGAAGAATTTATAAGATTTAACAAAAGTAGACAACAGGCATGGGCAATGATAGAAGAAGGGAAAAAGTTATTTGACCTGTCTCAGGAACCAGATGAATTACGGGAGAGATATGGAAAAAATACATTCGGCCAGTCCTGTCTTGTAGCACGCCGTCTTGTAGAAAACGGTGTAGTTTATGTAACAATAAACTATAAAGGGTGGGATACACACAGTCAGCACTTCCAGGCAATGAGGCAGAAACTCCCAGAATTTGACAAAGGTCTATCTGCACTTATCCAGGACCTTTCAGAAAGAGGTCTTCTTGATACTACAATTGTATGGGTATCAGGAGAGTTTGGGAGAACACCAAAGATTTCCTGGGAGCCACCATGGAATGGAGGCCGTGGACATTATGGTAGTTGTTTTTCTTTTTTAGTTGCAGGCGGAGGTTTTAAGGGTGGTTATGTTGTTGGCTCTTCTGATGAGAAAGGTGAATATGTTAAAGAAAGACCTGTCTATCCTCAGGACCTCTTAGGAAGTATCTATTACCTTTTAGGAATTGACCCGGACGGAATATTTCCAGACGAACAGGGAAGAAATCTGAAAATTTTACCACCAATAGAAAAAGGAGAAGGTAAGGGGCTTTTATGGGAAATAATGAATATAAAAAAGTGATAGTTTTTGTGTACCTGCTATTGGTTGTATCTGTATATCCTCAGATGACAGGACGAGACCCCTCTATTGGATACGTCTATCCTGCTGGTGGTCAACAAGGTTCAGTCATACAGATAACTATAGGTGGGCAGAACCTTCAGAATGTATCGGATGCCTATATCACAGGCGATGGGATTATTGTAAAAAAGGTAGTCCATATCCCACCTTTAAACTCAAGACAGCGGCAGGAACTGCAAAGGAGAATTAATAACTTAAGAAGAAGATACAGAGGGCTTCCTCCTGAATCACCTGCACCTTCTCCGGAAGAGCCACCTATAACATTTCCTCCACACCCTTTGTTAGAAAATCTTGACAATCTTACCCCTAAAGAAATAGAAAAGGTAGTAGACATATTTATTACACCTTTCAGAAGATTACAGAGAAAAATATCAATCCAGGAAATGGTGCTGGTTGATATAGAAATATATCCTTCTGCGCCCCTTGGAAACCGTGAACTGCGGCTTCAAACACCAAGAGGGATTACAAATCCACTCTGTTTTCAAATAGGAGCAATACCAGAAGTATTAGAAGAAGAGCCAAATGACCCGACTATAGAAGGGCTGCCTGTGCAGGGTATCCCTGTGGTCTTTAATGGTCAGATTATGCCCGGGGATGTTGACAGATTCAGGTTTAATGCCCATAAAGGTCAAAACCTTGTTATTGAGGTTTATGCAAGAGGACTTATTCCATATATGGCAGATGCAGTCCCTGGATGGTTTCAGGCAACACTTACACTTTATAATTCACAGGGTAAGAAGATAGCATATATTGATGATTACCGTTTCAGTCCTGACCCTGTAATGTTTTTCAATGTTCCTGAAGATGGGGATTATACTATTGAAATAAAAGATGCCCTTTATCGTGGAAGGGAGGACTTTGTATACCGACTCTCAATAAGTGAAAGGCCTTTTGTTACCTCTATTTTCCCTTTAGGTGGTAAAGAAAGGAACAAGGCAACTGTTTCTCTTAATGGTATAAATATCCCTGAAAAATATCTCCTGATTGATACATCACCGGGCCCTTTTATAAGAAAAACATTTCTTTACAATCAACATGGACAGTCAAACCCGATTTTATATACAGTTGATTCCTTACCTGAACACAATGAGTCCAGACATAATAACTCAATAGATGATGCTGAATATATAACACTGCCAAAGACCATAAATGGAAGGATTGAAAGACAGGGTGATGTTGATATCTTTAAGTTTGAGTGTCCTTCCAATTTTGAACTTGTTGCAGAGGTTTATGCCAGAAGATTGGGTTCTCCTCTTGATTCACTTTTGAGAGTTGTGGACAGTTCAGGTCGTATCCTTGTATGGAACGATGATAAGCCAGATAAAGCATCCGGACTTAACACACACCATAGTGACTCATATATACACTTCAAAATACCAAAAAGCGGCACATACTTTATCCAGATATCAGATGCGCAGGGATATGGTGGAGAAGAATACACATACCGTCTCAGATTAAGCAGCCCCCAACCTGACTATAATGTAATAGTTACCCCTTCTGCTATAAATATACCTACAGGCAGTTCTATCCCTTTTGATGTTTATGTTATACATAAGGATGGTTTTAATGAAGCGATAGAGTTATCTCTAAAAGATATGCCTGAAGGTTTTATTCTATCTGGCAACAGAATACCCGCAGGTAAAAAATTTATCAGGATGACAATCACTGCACCAGCACAATTTCCTTCCACACCCTCTCTACTTAAAATAAATATGGAGGCAAGAACTATAATTGATGGCAAGGAAGTGATTAAACCTTTAATCCCTACTGAAAATATGATGCAGGCATTCGGGCTATACCATCTTGTCCCTTCAGAAACATTTCTTGTTTCAGTTTTAAAACCGAACTTCCGTAATATATCTGTGGCATTGGTAAGTCCTGTACCTTTAAAAATCTTTTCAGGAAAAACAACAGAGATACAGATAAAGATTCCTCCTCGTATGGTCTCTGAAGAGTTTATACTTGAATTAAAAGACCCACCGGATGGGATATCACTTAAAAATGTAGAAATTAAAAATGGAATGCTCACTTTTAACATTGAAATAGACAGCACTAAAGTTAAAGAAGGACTTTCTGATAACCTTATAGTGGAGGTCTTTACCAATTCACCCATAGGACCTAAAGATGAAAAGGGAAACAGAACAAAACAGAAGATATCTAGGGGCTTTTTACCTGCTATACCTTTTGAAATTATATGAAGAACATCAAAAAAATCACATTTACTCCCTCGCCCCTTTATCCCCCTCACCTTTCTCCTCTCCCCAAAGGGGAGAGGGTATGGGTGAGGGGTCTCCACTTCTTTTTCCCTCTCCCCAGTGGGGAGAGGGTATGGGTGAGGGATCTCCACTTCTTTTCCCCTCTCCCTTGTGGGGAGAGGGTATGGGTGAGGGGGGCTCCACTTCTTTTTCCCTCTCCCTTGTGGGGAGAGGGTATGGGTGAGGGGAGCTCTACTTCTTTTCCCCTCTCCCCTGTGGGGAGAGGGTATGGGTGAGGGGGGAGGAGAGAATAAAACTATGAAAAAATTTTCATTAAGAATTTCAGACATTCCTGTATCTATAAAGGCATCTCATTTTCAGAGGAAAGAAGGGCCTGAGGAATTTCACATTGCTATCTATCCATATAAACTTGCAGACCTTGATACACAGATAAGATGGGTATATCGTGCATATATAGAGATACTTAACTATGTAGGTATTGACATTAAAAGTGCTATATTTTGCCGTTTTTTCCTCAGTGATATTGTAAACCAGATGGAGGTTATTAAAAACTCCGCCCTTTACTCAGATATATCCAAATATTCATCCACATCTATTATCTGCCAGCCACCAGGTCCATCAGCAAAGATTGCCCTATGGTCATACCACATAAATGATAAAAACCGGCCTCTTAATAAAACAAAGGACAGCAACTCCTTAATGCTCAGACAGGATGGCATTATACACTACTGGACATCAGGACTGACATGCCCTGAAGAAAAAACAATTTATGAACAGACATTATATATCCTTGAAAAGTATAATGATTTTTTGAATACCCATGGTATGTCTTTAAAAGATAATGTAATAAGGACCTGGTTTTTTATTCAGAATATAGACATTAACTATAGAGAGTTTGTAAAAGCAAGAAGAGAATACTATGAGAAAGCAGGACTGTCAAAGGATACACATTTTATCGCAAGCACAGGCATTCAGGGCTCATCAAAGGACATCCTTTCAAAGGTTACAATGGATACCTATGCAATCTCAGGGCTTAAACAGACACAGATTCAGTTTTTATCAGCACCTGAATATTTAAGTCCCACCTATGTATATGGAGTTACATTTGAAAGGGGAACAGCCATCTCTTATAGGGACAGAAAACATATATTCCTTTCTGGCACTGCAAGCATTGACAACAAAGGCAATATCCTTTATCAAGGAGATGTCATAAGGCAACTTGACCGAACACTTATAAATATAGAGGCATTACTCAAAAAAGCAGGTGCAAACTTAAAAGATATTGCTATATTTATTGTTTATGTAAGGGACCCATCTGATTTTTCTATTGTAGTTAAAAAGATGAGACAGAAATTTAAAGACACACCAATAATAACTGTTTATGCTTCTGTATGCCGTCCTGGCTGGCTCGTTGAAATAGAATGCCTCGCCATCACCCCCTGACCCCCGGGGGTCAGGTCTTGCTTTTTGCATTTTACAATACCTTCCTATACTCTTTTTCCCCTGTTATGGTAGAATAAATCAGATATGATAGGCGTAATACAAAATATTAATACAACGTTTTTAGCACTTCTCGCGGGCATCTTTACCTGGTTGATGACCGCCATTGGCTCCAGTTTTGTTTTTATCTCAAAGAAATTTAATCAAAAAATGTTTGATACGATGCTTGGCTTTGCAGCAGGAGTAATGATTGCCGCAAGTTTCTGGTCACTTTTAAATCCAGCAATTGAAATGTCTGAAAATTTAGAATATCTTGCCTGGTTTCCAGCAGGATTTGGCTTTTTTCTTGGCACTTTATTGATGAGATTTGCAGATAAGATTTTGCCCCATTTGCATCTTGGATATCCTGATTCTGAAGCAGAGGGAATAAAAACAAATCTGAATCACACAATGCTTTTAATTTTCGCAATCACACTTCACAATATCCCTGAGGGACTTGCAGTCGGTGTTGCAATTGGTGCTATATCATTTGGGTTGCCAGAGGCAACACTCGCAGGAGCACTAGGTCTTGCACTCGGAATAGGAATACAAAATATGCCTGAAGGATTTGCAGTTTCCATCTCAATGAGAAGAGATGGCACATCTAGAATGAAAAGTTTTATGTATGGACAATTATCCGCTGTTGTGGAACCGATTTTTTCTGTCATTGGAGCAATCGGCGTGATGCTGGCAAAACCACTATTGCCATACTCTATGGGTTTTGCGGCTGGAGCAATGACATTTGTTGTCATTGAAGAACTTATTCCTGAATCACAGAAGAATAATAACATCCATCTTTCAACAGCAGGAACAATCGCAGGATTTCTTGTAATGATGATACTTGATGTTGCCTTTAGTTAAAATAAATTTTACCCTTTTTAAAGATTCCTTCATTCACTCAATTCCTCTGGATACGGCTCAAGATATTTCTGATAAAGCAGATACTCATTTTCAAATCTATAAGATAAACCTTTAAGTATTTCAATTATTACTTTCAACTGAGTATTTTCTTTTCCAAAGTTTTCTATTAAATTAAGTATATGTTCCTTTTCTTTTTGATTTAATTTATCTGAAACATACCCGAAAATATGCATTAAAGTATTAACATGTTTTTTAGGAGAAGGCCTTTTTAAAAATGCGGTATAAAACTTCTTTTTATAAATAACACTTTTCTCATCAATATCAATGTCTCCCTTTGCTACTAATTGCCCAAGTTCTTTTAGATATTTTTGGCTGTATGTCATAAGAAGATACTTGTATTTTGTGTGGAAATCCACAAGTTTCTTGGAATCTGGATTTTTAATCAATTCTCTCAATTCAGCAAAAGCAAAAATCCTGATTAGAAAATGTTCTCTTATCTGTCCATCCCTCAATCTCCCTTCATCCTCAACAGGAAGATAATAAAATTTCTCCTTAACTTTTTCAGAGAAAAATCCATATGTTTTACCTATTAATAACTTATTTTTAAAAATTTTGGCAGAACCA
This sequence comes from Candidatus Omnitrophota bacterium, assembly GCA_023819225.1. Lineage (GTDB taxonomy): Bacteria > Ratteibacteria > UBA8468 > B48-G9 > JAFGKM01 > JAAYXZ01. The sequence continues at coordinate 18,348 of JAMWCZ010000010.1, read as the reverse complement.
ACTCCACACGAAGGAGATTTGGATTTAAAAAGAAATCCATCTACACCTTTTATACTATTAACCACTTTTTCACTATATCTCAAAAATTTTTCTGTTAAGTCAATTCCTGTTTTTATCTGGATTAACTTTTTAGAACCATTTTCATCAACTATTGTTATTTCCTTTCTTGGAACTCCAAGTCCTATTTCAAGTTCAGGACAAAAGTCAATATAATCAACATATCTTTTAAGTTTATTTACAAAATCATTATTAACAATCTCTCCATTATATCTAACTGGTTCTGAAAAACACCTACTTAATACAATCTTAGGTTTTATAAACATAATTTCTATTTTATAATTTTTATGTAAATTTGCCAATCACAAAGGCAGAGGGGTCAGGTCTTGCTTTTTGCATTTTACAATCCTTATCATATCTCTATTTCCCCGTTAATGTTCTCATAAAGACAAATGCCGGGAGAGGGAGTCGAACCCTCACGGGAATTACTTCCCAACGGATTTTAAGTCCGTTGCGTCTGCCATTCCGCCATCCCGGCAAGTTGATATATTATAAAACAAAAATGATAGTCATGCCAAGATATATTGAAATATATAAAAGTTTATTTTTGTTTATTACTTATTTCCCCTCTTTCCCCTCACCCGTACCCTCTCCCACAAGGGGCGAGGGGAAAAAGAGAGCCCCCTCACCCTTCTTGCCCTTACGGGCTTCGGTCAACGGGCTTCTGCCACTGAGACATTGGCGGACAGGCACCATCTCGCCCTCTGTGCTATGCGGTGCTCCTTACTCCTCTACCCAGCACCCCTCTCCCCGCTGTGCGGGCGAGGGAACCCCCCTCACCCATACCCTCTCCCCACAGGGGAGTGGGAAAAAGAAGTGGAGACCCCTCACCCATACCCTCTCCCCTGTGGGGAGAGGAGAAAGGTGAGGGGGATGAAGGGGCGAGGGAAGAAAATATAGAAGAGAAAGATAAGACCCGGTTAATACTATCTCTTTGAGAAAAATCTATATATGGCAGTGATATAACCAGCAAGAAAAAGAATTAAGAAAATCCAGATGTATTGTCTGACAAATTCAGAGATATAAGCACCTAAAATCAAACCAAAGAAGACACATACAAATTTAACCAGTGCTATATCCCACATATTCATCTTATGAATCTTATCCTCACTCCATTTTACAATGCTCATATTCCTCCTTTTACCAGCATTTTCAAAAACTTTCTGGCATTGGAAAGCATATTGTGGTTGTTGTTGAAGTAGCCGTATACATATTCTGGCTTAAGTAGATATATCTGCTTAGATATATCTTCAAGTTCTTTTACTGAGTAATCATAACTGTACCAGGAACCTCTACCGTGAAATCTGATATATATTACACTATTTGTTTTGACAACAAATGCCTGCCTCTGCGGATTATCTACACTTACAAATACAAGACCTGTTTTCTCAATCTGTCTTACCATTCTTTCATCAAACCAGTTAGGATGTCTGAACTCTATTGCAAATTTATGATTATGCCCTACTTTGCTAAAAAAATCCTGCACCCTATCTAAATGCTGTGGAGAAAAGGACGGAGACATCTGAAAAAGGTAAAAATCAATGGTCTTTTTAAGTGGTGAAAAAAGCGATTGAAAATCATTCCAAACTTCTATTGCCTGTTCATTTAATTTTAAGATATGGGTAATCTTTCTGTGAACCTTAATAGAAAATCTGATACCTTTTGCCTTTGTTGACCAGTACTTTATCTGATTGGGAAACGGAAATCTATAAAATGAGGCATTTAACTCCACCGAATTCAGTTCTGAGTGCTCCACAAACCATTCAAAGTTACCACCTTTATTCCAGTCATAAAGCCATCCACTTGTACCTGCATATACCTTCACATCATCCTCCAGCAATAATATCAAAAGTCATGTAAAGGTTGTAGATTATGTGTAAAGAGATAATAAGTAAAAGACCGTATTTCAATGGGACTATAATACTGTATGAGAAAAGCACTAACAATGAAAAGGAGATAACAAAGGTATAAAAGTCAATCCATAGTGGCTCAAATCTGCCCGGATAGAGATTAAACCACCTCAATATAAAACCAGTAAAAAAAACAAGTGCAGAGATTAAATAGACATATAGAGTAGATACTCTCTTTTCAATAAAAATTACAAGGAGATAAAAGAGGGAAAATTTTATAATCACATATATATGATAAAGAACTACTTTTCCCATATTATAAGTATAACATACTGCATAAAAAATTGACTGCCTTGAAAATTAATATATAATACTTTGAAATAACCGCAAGGAGGATGTAATGGAGATAATATGGAGATGGGCTGCCTGTGGATATAACCTTTTAAATTATCAATCAACAGAAGAGATTATAGAACTTTGTAATTATGCGGGTATCACTGCAATTGAGATAAACTCTGGCTTTACCAATGGAAGAAGGGATGAAGAGATTGAAGCGATGGGCAGGAAATATAAAGAGGCAGGGATTGAACTTTACAGTTTCCATCTTCCTTTTTCACAGGATGATGATGTTGCGTCCCTTTATGAAACAAAAAGGATTGAGGCAGTTGAAAGGTTAACTAAAATTATGGAACAGGCATTTTTATCAGGAAGTAAGGTTGTTATTCTTCATCCATCAACAAATCCCTATTGTATGGAACTTGAGGGTTTTGATAGATATCTTGTTCAGATGGGAAAAAGTTTGGGAAGATTAATACCTGTTGCTGAAAGATTAAACCTGTCCATTGCCTTAGAAAATATGCTTCCTGGTATTGATGGTGATAGGTTTGGTTCAAGGCAGGAACATTTCACAATTTTTGCAGAAAAGTTTTCACATCCACATCTCGGCTTCTGCCTTGATACAGGACATGCTAATGTTTCATACCCATCTGATGGTCCTCTTGTTTTCTTTGATGTGATGAGGGAATACCTTATTGCCTTTCATATCCAGGATAACTCCGGTGATAGAGACCTTCATTTAGCACCTGGTTATGGATTGATTGACTGGAAAGCAATATTTAAAAAAATGGCTGAAATAAAATTTTCTCATCCTGCCTGTATTGAAACCCCACCATTTGGTCCTGCAGACCATTATAAATATAGTGCTGATTTATGGAAGAAGATGTTTAAAGAAATAAATGAGTTTATATCAAAAATATAAAAAGTGATAAAATATAAATATGCGTCCACTTTTTGAGCAGTTTAATTCGCTGGGAAGGATGCTACAGGCATCAGCAATTAGATATAAACAACATCCAGCAGTAATATTCCACCACCAGATTACTACCTATGAACAATTAGAATATCTCTCCAATCAGATAGCAAATTTTCTTTTAGATAAAGGGATACAAAAAAAGGACAGGGTAGGTCTTTATTGTATTAACTCTCCATACTTTATTGCAGTATATTTTGGTATTGTCAAAACAGGTGCTACGGTTGTTCCAATAAACCTGCTTTTAAGTGGAGAAGAGATTCAGTTCATCCTTTCTGACTCCGGGGCTAAAGGGCTTTTCTATTTTGAGGCATTTGAAAACAATATCCATCTGATAAGAGATAATCTACCAGATATAAAGTTTATGGTGGTTATAGGTAAATCATCAATTGATGAAACAATACCTATTGAAAAAATTATAAAAGATTACCATCCCTCTTTTAAAATTCCTGAAATTGACCAGAAGGAAGATGTTGCAGCCATACTCTATACATCAGGAACAACTGGCTATCCAAAAGGGGCAATGCTTACCCATAGAAACCTTCTTTTCAATGTAAATTCAATCCTTCAGGTATTAAAAATTGATGAAAAAGATATATTTCTTACTGTTCTTCCTTTATTTCACGCCTTTGGAGCAACAGCAGGGATGATTTCCCCTATAGCAGTTGGTGCAAAAATTGCTGCGGTTCCAAAATTTGCACCTGTTGAGGTAGCAGAGGTAATAAAGGAGACAAAATCCACTATATTTCTTGGTGTTCCTTCAATGTATAAATTACTTTCTGATTTACCTGATGAATATAACTCACACCTTTCTTCACTCCGGTTCTGCATCTCAGGAGGAGATGCTTTACCATTAGAGACACTTAAAAAATTTGAAGAGAAGTATAAGGTATTGATTTATGAAGGTGATGGGCCTACAGAATGTTCTCCTGTAACAGCAGTCAATCCCATAGGAGGGAAGAGAAAGATTGCCTCTATCGGAAAGGCGGTTCCCGGTGTAGATATAAAAATTGTGGATGATAATGGAAATGAGTTAAAGACAGGGGAGATAGGAGAAATAGTAGTAAAGGGTGAAAATGTAATGAAAGGATATTTTAATAGACCAGAAGAGACAAAAGAGGCGTTCTGGGGAGAGTACTTCCGCACAGGAGATATGGGATACAAAGACCAAGAGGACTACTTTTATATTGTAGACCGTAAGAAAGATATGATTATTGTAAGTGGAATGAATGTATATCCAAGGATGGTTGAGAATGTCATACGGAGACATCCTGCGGTAGCAGAGGTAGCAGTGGTCCCGGCACCCCACCCATTACACAATGAAGTTCCAAGGGCTGTGATAGTTTTAAAGGAAGGGGAAACTGTTACTGCAAAAGAAATCATCCACTTCTGTTCTAAACACCTCGGCAGACATGAAATTCCCCGTATTGTAGAATTTGTTCCAGAACTTCCTAAAACACCAACAGGTAAGGTATTAAAAAGATTGCTTAAAACAGGTATAAAAAAATTTTATGAATAAAAGGAGCAATTATGGGAAAGAAAAAAATAAGTAGTGTAATGCCTGTATTTACAAAATGGAAACTTATACGGCTTTTAATTTTTATTATAGTTATCTGTCTTGTTTTTTCTATAAGGAAATATGCCCCATCTATTAACACATTTGGGTGGGGATTTGCGCTTGGTATGATATGTATGGGAGTCCTCACCGGCTAAATTTCCACTGCGGGGGCGGTACAGATAAGAGCCACCTCGCGGATTCGAACCGCGGACCTGAGCATTACAAGTGCCCTGCTCTACCACTGAGCTAAGGTGGCTAACTTATCCATATTATTATAAAAATTATACCGTTTCTGTCAAATTTTTCCCCTAAACCTCTTACTACATTCATGCTATACCGCTACATTGGATATTTCATCGGATACACATACCCGCCAAATCTTCAGATGTGGGTCCGACCGCTATAAAATAATAATGAAGACAGGACGTGGATATGAACGGGATGGCAATCTTTGTGTTCTTTAAAACTATTTTTTTATCCGGAAGAACCCATTTTGGCGCTTAAAACTGCAAGAACTACAAAGATAACCGCAGAAATAATGATAATAATTGAAAATATTGTCCCTTCCCATTCTTTTAACTTATTTCCCCTTAGTGTCTTACCTTCACTAGCAGCCCTGATATCTCTGAGGTCAAGATGCAACTGGTTTAACAAGAAGCATATAAAAGCAAAACTACACATAAGAACAGTTATAGCATAAACAAATAGATAATTTTGCTTCATTTATATCACCTCCTATTTTTCTATTATGCCTGCCACGAAACTCTGGCCCCCTTGATTATCAAGGGTTTTTAGGCACTACTCTTTTTGGTTTCCCCTTTTCCCATCATCCCATTTCCCTCCCTCTTTCCCCTTGGGGAAGAGAAAATCTATCCCATCACCTTTTTCCTCTCCCCTCTGGGGAGAGGGTAGGGATGAGGGGATATTAGTTGTACATAACTCTTGCTAACAGGAAGTGCTGACCCTCTACAATTGTCAATCAACAAACCTCTGAGTTTCCTAACGCCCTATCCCTGTTTGTATATTCTTATCTCATATACCCACGGTTCTTTGTTATTTACGGTTATAAACTCAACTCTTACTTTCCTTGTTAAAATAGCATTTTCAAATTTACACTTAACAAAATATTTTGTATTTCCCCTTACATCCATTACCTTTTCCCACCCTCCACTTTTTTCAATATATATATTAAAGTCCTCTGGTATATGCGGTAGAATGTAAAAGGGAGGTATATGAGTATATTCTTCATCTATATCACCATCAAATATAAATTGAACTACATTGAATTCTTTCTCTCCTTTCAGGTCAATCTCTAAAAACTGAACTTCTCCTTTTTCTATATCAGGTATCCATACATTTGTCCAACTTTCAGGTCTTGATATACCATTTATAATATTTTCAGGTTCAAAAGGATAGATTACAGGTTCTATTTCAAGATACAGATTCTCCCTTTTTCTCCACTCCTGAAACCTCCACTTTTTATATGTGTTGATAATCAATGCGCCAGCAGGTATTTCTTCATCTGTTGTCCTTAAAGATACATCTTCATTCTTTTCAAAATAAAACCAGTAAAGGCCTTTTTCAAAATCCCTGTTTATTTCAATCACAATATCTTCTGTTCCTTTTTTAAGATGTATCTCTCTGGATATTATGTCATTCTCTGAAGTAAAGTCCCATATATCAATACAACTTCTTAAGTGGAACTTTAAAACAGTATCTCTTTCAATCTTTCCTTTTAGTTTAATCTTTTCAATCCTACCACACAGTGGAAGTTTCTGTCCTAATGGTATATCAAGTTTTATCTCTCCTTTATACCCTTTCAGTTTAAGGGGCTTAACTGAAGATGCCTTTATTTCTGACCCTAAACACAGGTCATCTTTATCTTCATTTTTAATTCCTGGTATAAAACATCCTTCTCTTAACAGAATCTGCTGTAGTTCTTTATAGTATCCTTTTTTATAGATATCAGAAGGGAAACAGTTATATCTCTTACATAACGCAACAGAACTTGCTGCTGCCTGCCCTAATATCGCACAGGTACCCATAAGCCGAGTGGTTCCTAAAGCAACATGGCTTACACTTATATTTCTACCTGCAAAGAGAAGGTTTTTTATATTTTTTGAATAAAGGCATCTATAAGGAATCTGATAAAGATATGTATGTCTCCTGTCTCTTTCCTTCCGTTGTTCTTCAGGGTCTATTGTATGGGTTGGTTCAGGTGGTTCTTCCTTTGCAAGGATACCACCTGGTGTATGTAAATCAATATACCAACCACCATATGCAACTGCATCCTCAAATATTTTTCTACCCTTTATATCCTGTTCATTAAGTATATATTCCCCTATCAATCTTCTGGACTCTCTCTTTCCTGGTACCATACCTATCCACTCAAGAACAAAATTACCAAATCCATGGTCTTCCGCATTTTTCATATGGTCCCATACACCAAGAATATGGGCAATCAGTTTATCCTTTATCTCTTCGTTATCAGAGATTGTATCAAATGGCCAGCCAATCTCAATCCACCAGTATCCAGGCAAATAATTGTGTTCTCTTGCCTTAAGTGTAATATCATCCTTTTTATACTTAACTGCCCAGGAAGGCGGAGTAAACTTTACAGGTTTACCAGCATCTCTTACAAGAAACAATAAGGAATTACCCATAACACCATTGTCTGGCTTTTCAGGCGCAAGTGTTTCTCCAAACTCTCCTCTGCCTTCCCTTCCTATCCTATACTCTGCGCCAGCAGAAAATCCAATTACTCCATCTCCTGTAGCATCAAGAAAAAAATCACCATAGATTATAAAATCTTTCTCTGTCCCGAGTTGAACGCAGTAAACACTTTCTATTGTTTCCTTATCTTTCATAACTGCCTTGCGGATTGATGTGTTTAAATAGATATCCACACCTTCATTACGCAAAAATTCATAAAGAACTATATCAAGTATTCCATTACTCCATGTACTTAAATGATTCTCAAAATTTCTCTTTCTTTCTTCAAGAAAAATCTCTGATATTATTCCTGTCTCTCTTGCCCACGCATTACAACTTGCTGCTCCACCGATATTTACCCTTACCTCAGAACTTGCATTTCCTCCAAAAACAGGCCTGTCCTGAATAATACAGGTTGAAAGACCTAACCGTTTACCTGCTATCGCACCACAGACCCCTGCAAGTCCACCACCACCTACCACAAGTTCATACTTTTTCTCCATACCCTTTCTCCTTTTGTTTTTGGACTCTATGGAGTAAAAGATAAAACCCTGCAGTTATCATCACTATAGAGGCACACACGGGAATAATTACAGGAGATACCCACGGACAGGGTATTAAAAACAGAACATCCCATACAAAAAGGTTTTCAGGCCATCTCAACCAGAGATAAAGAAATACATAGTAAAAGATGTCCCATATACCAAAGGCAATTAAAAAACTGGCAAGTTTTTCTCTGGTATTTCTACCAAATAGAAAGGCAACACAGAAAAGCATAACTATCGTAGCAAACTCTCTTGTCTGTTCACTCCACATTATTCCTGCGTTTCTGATAAAAGCACAAAGGTCTTTATAGGTAGATATAGAGGGCCATTCAGGAACAGGTATAAGCCATCTAAGATATACCACAACCATTGCTTCTATATAACCCATTGCAACTGCAAAGAGAATTAATACACTTAATCTTTGGGAATCATTCATCTGTCTTTTTATGTCTTATTGCTTTTAATACCCTTTCTTTTCCGCTCATTTTCTATATTATACTTTTAAAATCTTAAATAACAAACTATTTTAAGATTATTTATGGCGAAAAAATGCATCATATATAGCATCTATCCCTGAATTTTTTACACCTGCAAGTGCCTGAAACCCAAACGAGAGAGAAAGGATTAAAGAAAATTCTTTTATATCTCTTTGATTACACCGCTTTTCAGGAAGACAATATATCTCTTTACTATACCCCTGTCAGGGAACATCTTTTTTACGGCTTTTTCATATATGTCCATCTGTTCTTTAAACTTTCCCACACTGTCCTCTTTCATTTTATAGTCATAGATATGACATACTTTCTCTTCTATAATTATCCTGTCAATAAAACCTGTATAGATTTTACCTTCTATCTCAATAATAAAAGGAACCTCTGAAAGACCATCTTCCCTTTTTTCTAAGATTTTTTTAAGTCCAGGTGTTTTCTCAATGGTCTCGTAGATATTTTTAAGAATATTTTCCATCTTTTTATTTTTTTCAAAGTTCGCCTTTTTTAAATAAAATCTTACTCTTTTTCTGTATGTGTCCTTATTGTGTATTAGACCTTCTGATATATCATATAAGAGTTTATGGGCAATATCTCCAAGGATAGTACCCTCATAGTGATAAATCCCTTTCTCTTTTTCTTCAGTATAGGATGTTAAGAGACCTGAAAAACGTAAATCTTCAGGGAGATATTTTCTCTCCTTTATCCTTTCTACTCTTTCTTCCATAAAAGATTTTTTACAAACAGAAGTAGCAGGAAATCGGCTCTGGAATTTTTCAAGCATACTCGTCCATATACTGCCCTTCCTTTTCTTTATCCCTGAGATAAAAAGATACTGACAGGCACGGGTTAGTGCTACATACAATATCCTTTTTTCCTCCTCTTCAAGCATATTCCTAAATTCATCCTCATACTCCTCATCTGCCTCCTCCTTAAGAATAAACTTATAGGGTAGGTCTTCTTCTGTTTTTCTATAGAAAATTTCTTCTTCCTTTATATTGATTTTTCCATCCTCAATATTGATAAGAAAAACTGCAGGAAACTCAAGCCCTTTTGCATTATGTATTGTCATAACCCTTACAGCATTTTGATGTTCTGAGAATATATCTGCCTTTGGTTCTTCATCAGAAAGCATCATTGTCCTTAAATTTCTTGATATCGTGTATAGTGGGGTCCCTCTCCACTCATCTATAATCATCAAGAACTTCTCAACATTTGCTTTTTGCTGTGTGCTTAATCCATCCCAGAAGTTCAACTCATTGATTATTTCTTCAATTACCTCTACCAACTCTTTCTCTTTAAGTATACCTCTCCAGCAATAAACCTGTTCAGGATTAATATGATAGACAGAGGAACTTAAGTCCCATAAAGAATACATATCTGATGGGTCCAAGATAGAATAAACAAGTGAAAGAAGAAATATAATCTCTTGTTCCTGGTAAAATCCCATACCACCAGGAACTACAAAGGGGATACCTTTTTCTTTAAGGTGTTTTTCAAGTAAAGGAAAATTTTTGCCTGCTTTTTTTCTTAAAAGTATTGCGATATCTCTAAACTCAATGGGTCTAAATCCCTTTATCTTTTTGTCCCATATCTGTTTTTTACTCTCTATAAGTTCAAGTATCTTGCCAAGCACCCATTCGTACTCCTTATCTTTAGCATTATCACTATCTTTTTCATCTAACAGATTTATCTCTATACAGGCAGGGGCATCAACCTCCAGTCCTGATAAGAGTTTTTCTTCTGTCCAGGGATAGATATCCTTGAAGACATCATTTATAAAGCAAATTATTTCGGAGGCACTTCTGTAATTTTTCAGCAGTTTTTTTTCTCTACAGTAGATATTTAGAACTTTTTTTGCTTCATCAAAGACCTTACCTTCGGCTCCTCTGAACTTATATATGGACTGTTTTCTATCTCCTACAAGAAAAATGCCATAAGGTCTACCTGTTTCTGCTTTTGCACCATAACCAGATAGCCACTCCTCAACAAGTTTATATATAATTCTCCACTGAAGCAGGTTAGTATCCTGAAACTCATCCACAAATATGAAGTTATTTTTTTCATCAAAGTCCTCAAGTATCATCAAAGCATCAGGATGTTCTGAAAGTATATTGTATGTCATAATTTCAAGGTCGTTAAAATCAAATACAGAGAGTTCTTCTTTCATCCTTTTTGCTATATTAGAGACATCTCTACTTATAGAAGTTATCTGGTTGGTCAGTTCTCCTTCAGGAACTCCAATAGTGGTGTAGGGATGTTTCTCCATAATAGAAAAAAGGAATTTTTCAAATATTTGTAATTTAAATCTATTGAGGAGTGGAATTATCTTACCTGAACTTTCATCGCTTAAAAATCTGTTGAATGCCCGGTAAGATAAGAGTTTACTTTCTCTTTTATCTATAACTGAAAAGAAAGGGTCTATCTCTCTGTAAAAAGCAAACCTTTTTAAAAGCAAACGGCATAAAGAATGTATAGTTGAGATGCGGATTCTTAATATAGCATTCTCTAATTCAATCTTTCCATAATCTGAAAGTTTCTCCAATATCTCTTTATATATATTTTCAAGGATACGGGTTTTCATTTCTATAGATGCCTTTTCCGAGAATGTAACAGCAAGTATCCTCCTTATATCAGAAGCAGGGTTTTCTTTGTTAAGCAACCTGATAAACTCTTTAGTTATCCAATGGGTCTTTCCTGTACCTGCTGATGCTTCAATAATAATAGCGGTAAAATTAATCTCTTGCATAAGGACATAATCCTTTGTAATTACAGAAATAACAGTTAAGGGGTCTTTCAGGCAAAAAGTTGAATTCCCCTTTAAGAATTTTAGTTGCTATTACTTCAAGAAAACCTTCTATCTTTTCAAGGTAGGTAAGTTTTTTCTCTTCATAATATTTTTCATATTCCTTTTCTTCTTTTTCAACAAAGTCAAATCGCCATATGTTACCTATAATGTTTTGCATTGGTATATTAAACTTTCTGCTATACATCCAGATATAAAGAGGTATCTGCAAATTATACTCATTAAAAAAATTGTTTTCTGTATAAGTTAGCTGAATGGCTGTGCCTGTTTTTACATCTACAATGATTATCTTTCCTTCAGGCGTTTGTTCAATATGGTCTATCCTACCTCTTATATATAATGAAGATAATTCTCCATCTATTTTAATTTCAGAATCAATAAATCTATTGCCTGTATGAGCCATTATGATATATGAAAACTTATTACAGACCTCTTCTGAACGGTTTAACATAATATTTTTGTAGAACTGAGATATCTTTTCTTTTTGATACTCTATCTCTATTCTTTCTCTTAACTTTTCTTTGAAAGATTTCACAAGATATTCAACATCTTCTTGATTGATTGTTTTGGTTTTGTAGGAAGAAAAAAGTTCATCCATTACACTATGTATAATGTTTCCCCATAAATCTGGCACCTCACCTATTTCCGGTATTTGATATGGTTTTATTTCTTCAACCTCTCTTAGATAAAAACTGTAAGGGCATTTAAGAAGAGATTCTAATTGGGTAACCCTCATACTCAATCTTCCGTCTATTATAAACTTTTGTCTGAATTTCTCTATAGAGAAAGACGGTGCAAAAATTTCTAAGGAAGATGAAATGAAAATATCTGGATATAAAACTGAATCATTAATGTTAAACAAGAATATGGATTTCATCTGGTTTCTATCCTGTATCTTTGAAGGATATGTAAATATAACTGCATCATTTTCATTTTTAAGGCGATATAGGTCCAGACGCTCCCTTGCCATTCTTAAGTCATAATAGGTAAAGTTCATCTGTTTTTTTAATGTATCTGGTATAAATACTTCCTCAAGGGAAGGTGCAGTAGGTATATTTTCATCTGTTGCGCCCCCAATAATACAAAGTTTTTTACTAATTCCTACACTTTCCTGAACCCCACTTACTTTTATACCTGAACCTCTACCTTCCTCAACATCTACAAGTTCAAATGCCTTTTTAAGTATATTGACAAACTCATTATCTGAACAGGAAATATCTCTTTTCATCTCATATAGCACTTTCTGAAAACGAACCTTTATTTCAGGATAGGATGGCTCCCAGCCCAGTTTTTCTATAATAAATTCTATATCTTCTATCCATTCCTTGAGTGACTTATTGGTAAGCGTTATCCTTTGCAATATATCTTTTACAATATTTATATTGTTGCCTCTTAATAAATTAAAGTCCTCTCTCAAAAAACCAACTTTATCAAATCTCTCCCTTGAACTTTTAGAAAAACCCTCTGTCTCTTTTAGGTCCAGTTTAGTAAAATATGGACAGGTCAATATGTTCATAAGGGTTCCCCAGTCATATGAATTTTTAAAAGCAAAAAACTCTAAGAATGTTGATATAGATGTCTCATAGATAAGTGAATAACCTGGTAAAATCTCGCAGGGAATGTTATATCTTTCAAATATCCTTTGTACTACATTTCTGTATGAAAGCATACTCGGAAAAACTGTCATAATGTCATTTAAAGTCCAGCCCTTATGTTTTCTTAACTTTTCACTTATAAGACACACTATTCCTTTTACCTCTTCTACCTGCGTGGAAAAGTTGTAACACTCAACCACTGGTTCTCTAAATTCTTTCTCAAACTGTTGCTCTTTCCAGTTACAGATACTTTTAAGGAATAGATATGTATCGTCCAGTATAAGTTCTTTTACATCAATTGAGACATCCTTATCATACGAAAAAGAGACCACAACTGATGGGGTGTTGTTTATAAGGGTGCGAATAAATCTTCTCTGATAACGGGGTATCTCACAGAACCCTTCAAAAATAACCTTATCAAATTTTAAATCTCCTACATATCCTAATACCTCTTTGTATATGTCCTCCATATCAATAAGTTTGTGTCTCTCCATATAATCTATATACTCTTCCATCACATCAACAGCAAAAAGTACAATAGAACGGTTATAATTAAATCTCCATTCAAAACTATTAAGTTCCTTCCTGATTTCTTCAAAGGAAATAAGGTCCTCTGTGGATATCTTTATGTCCTTAATAAAATGAGAGATAGCAAGAGCCATCCCTGACAGAGTATATCTGAACTGCTCATCACTCTTTATGTTTTTAAGTATATCCAAGATTATTATAAACTTTTCTACATCAGATATAACCCGTTTTTCAGATGTTCTATTAAGTATTTCTAAGGCAAATGTTTTTAGGGTATGGGTAACAGGCAACAACGGATAGTCAGGTTTATTTCTACAGTATTTCAGTTTAAAGTCCCTTATTTTACTTATATGAGGTGCAATGTATAATGTGCCGGATGGGTTTTCAATAAATTTCTGAATAAGAATATCTGTTTTGTCCTTACGGTTAAATGGAAATATGAGTAACTTTCTCATAGTATCATTTTGTATCTTTTAGGAAAATCTTTTCTTTTTATATTATAATAAAAATGGGAACAAAACAATGAAAAAAAAGAAAAAACGAAAAAAAGGGGATGATAAGTTAGTTCACTTTTTTATATTCCAGTTTTTTGTTGTCTTCTTTTATACTGTAAAGTTTCTCCCATCTATACTCTACCCTTTTATAAGTAGATTAGCAGGATTAGTTATATTTTATACTATGAACACTAGCAGGAGATTAATACTTAAAAATATGGACATTGTATATGGGGATATCATCAGCAGAAAAGAGAAAGTGAAGATGGCAAAATGTCTCCTTACAGGAATAGTTTTAAGCTTATGCGAATGTATTCAGGTAGCAAAGATAACAGATAAGCAACTTGTTGATATGGTAGTTATAGAAGGCGAAGAAAATCTGAAAAAGGCATTAGGTGAAGAAAAGGGTGTTGTGGGTATCTCTCCACATATGGGTAACTTCCCGCGTCTTCAGGCAGTTCTTGCCAAGAAAGGATATCCTGCAACATATTTTTCAAGACCACCTTCAGGAAGACACCTTGCAAAATTTTTTAAAAAACTTACCGCATCTGAAAATGTTCCATTGATATATGTCATAAATAGAAGGCAGGCAATAATAGAAGCACATAGATGGGTTCAGAACAGAGGGATGTTATGTTTTTACATTGACCAGCATGATAACAAAGGGGTCGAGGTTGAGTTCTTTGGAAGAAATGTCTTTGCCCCTGCAGGTGCTGCATCCTTTGCAAGAAAATATGATTGCCCTGTTTTAGGACTTTTTACATACAGGATGCCGGATGGCAGGCAGAAGATTATTATAGAAGGACCTTATAAACTCCAGAAGACAGATAATATAGAAGAGGATGTAAGAGTAAATACTGCCTTTTTTCTAAAAAGGATTGAGCACTATGTAAGGTTATATCCAGAACACTGGTATTCCTGGCTACATAAAAGATTCCCTGGACTTTATTAAAGAAACACCATAATCAAAGCAGTAATAATTCCTACCGAAAGATTGTCATTAACCTTTATTGGTAAAACCTCCACAATGGACGCAACAATTGCACCGGTAATTAAAAGAGGTAAAGAGAGGCCTAAAAATGGATAGATAATCAGCCCTATAATCAAATTAAAAAACAACCCCCCTGCTAGACCTTCAAGTGTTTTACCTGGAAATATCTCTGTCCTGCCATATTTTGTCCCTATAATTCCACTTCCTGCATCACCGAAGACAAGAAAAAACAGTGTTGCAATGGATATATCCTTTGGAAAAAAAAGAATAATGAAAACCGCCAGTATAAAATATGTATCTCCTGTAAGTTTACCTGACTTTTCCCTGAATATCCCCTTTCCCTTACCTGTGATATACTCCCATACAGCAGGATGTTTCCATCGTTCATACTCCATAGCAAGAAGAAGGGTTAAAAAGAATGTAGCTAACATAAGGGAGACAAAGACACTACCTGTAATTAAATACAGGACAGGAAATAGAGAACCCATTATTATTCTGTAAAGTTTCCGTTTACCTATCTTCATCTTTTTTCTCTTATTTCTTTTATAACATCAGGGTTTACCAGCATCCCTGTGATGATAAGTAAAATAGTAGATATAGATGTCTGAAGAAAAATCATCATACCTACACGGAGCCCATAGGCAAAGAACATACAAATAAAATACACAAGGATACAGGCAAGCAAAATTTTTGGAGAACGAGGATTGGTCTTCTGCGCAACAAACCAGAGGGCAATAACCAGAGGGAAAAGAATGGGCATAAGAAATAGTAAGACCCCACCTGAGGTAGCAGCACCTTTACCACCTTTAAATTTCAGGAAGATTGAATAGCAATGCCCGAAGATGGCAGAGATACCAATTATTGTAAGAAGTATTATATTGGTTATTCCAAAATTTTTAGCAAAGACCATAGGGATAATACCTTTTACAGTATCACCGAGCCAAACAATGACTCCCCACTTTTTCCCAACGCTTCTTGCAACATTGGCAGCACCTGGATTACCTGTACCTATCTCCCTGATATCTTTGCCTGTAAGGAAGTATGTGAAAAGATAAGCAAAAGAAACACTTCCAAGTATATAGCCCGCTATAATACAATAAAATATCTCCATCAAGGATATTATACCCTTAATTCTTTATATTCTAACAGGGACCCCTTTTTCCATTGTTTCGTGCGCTTTAAGTGTTACAGCAAGGGTCTTAAATCCATCTAAATAGTCGGACTTCAAATAAGATGGGTTCCCTGTTTTTACTGCCTTTATAAATGCTTTTTCCTCCTCAAGCATAGGGTCAAGTGAAGAAACAGATATAGTCCTCTTATTTCCCCTATCCACAGTAAGAGTATTGCCCTGATAGTCAATAACTATCCCTTTACCAACAACCTCAACACCACTGTTAAATCCACTCCATAGCCAGGTGGATGTAAGGTTTCCAATATAACCGTTTTTAAATTTCATAATGATAGATGAGGCGTCCTCAACATCATAACCGGGATATATCTTATTGTTAATCCCCTCTATTTTATACCCATAGACCTCTTCTATATCACCCAAAAAATACTGCATCATATTAACTATATGTGTTGTCTGTTCCACAAGTTGCCCGCCTGACATTGCCTTTGTAATCAACCATTTATTTTTACCTTCACCAGGCACACCGCCATAATATCTTCCTCTCGCAAAGACAATCTGTTCCTTTGCAATAATCTCTCTCGCCTCTTGGACAACATCAAAATATCTTAAAACATAACCCACACCTGTAATAAGACCTTTATCTTTCACCCTTTTAGCAATCTCTTCTGCCTTCCCGAGGTCAAGATGAACTGGCTTTTCCACAAAAAAGTGGATACCCTTTTCTATACAAATTTCCTCCTGCCCCTTATGTGCAAAAGGAGGTACACAGATATAACAGGCATCCATTTCTACTTCATCTAACATCTTTTCAAACTCATTATATACCTTCCCTCCATATCTCTGTGCTGACTTTTCTGCCTTTTCCTTTTCTATATCACACATACCTACAAACTCTACATCTTCAAGTCGCGATAGCCGTTCCATATGCGCACTTGCTATACCACCACATCCAATAAAACCAATCCTTATCTTCATTTCTAACCCCCTTTCTAAATTTCTGAGATTATACCATATTTTCGGTTCTTTCGTATTTAGTGTGGAAGAATTTTCGTAAGTGTATTGAAATGTAAAGAGTTATAGAAAAATAATAGTTCCCGATAACCCGATAAAGAGTTATATTAGTAATAGATAAGTTTTTCATAAAAATAGGGGCACCGTATCCTGTAGCGATGTGCCCCACCTCTATAGATTTGGAGAGCAGATTTATCACACAATGCGTGCCATAAATGCCACTGCTACAGAAATTTAACAATGTAGCGGTCGGATTTATCCGACAATATCGTGGTATACAGGACACCGCTACAGATTTAGAGGACCGTCGCAATGGGGAGAAATTTAGGAAATTCCCCTCGCCCTTTTATTTTCCTCTTCTCCCCTCGCCCCACTTCCCCTCACCTTTTTCCTCTCCCCTCTGGGGAGAGGGTATGGGTGAGGGGTTTCCCTCGCCCCGCATAGTGGGGAGAGGGTTAGGGTGAGGGGGAAAATCTATTGGTCTTTGACGGGGTTTAGTAAGGATTTACGATTGAAACTCTTCTTGTGAAACTAATTTTGAACTTATCCACAATGTTTAAATTCCTCTTTGGCAGATTGAAACTGGTGATGATTGGAGTAGAAATAACATCAGAACACAGTTTAAATTCCTCTTTGGCAGATTGAAACGAAGGAATAAAAGTATTTATGGATAAAGAAATAATCGTTTAAATTCCTCTTTGGCAGATTGAAACTTTATTCTCTCTTCCTGTTTTTTTCTAAAATAGTCCGTTTAAATTCCTCTTTGGCAGATTGAAACATTGGAACTATTGGGATGAAAGGGAAGGGTTTGAATGTTTAAATTCCTCTTTGGCAGATTGAAACACTGATGATGAGAAATTAAAAGATTTTTATCTAAGGGTTTAAATTCCTCTTTGGCAGATTGAAACAGATAAATATGCCGTCAAGAAGTCCTTTTAAGTATGTGTTTAAATTCCTCTTTGGCAGATTGAAACGCAACTACTCATAGTAAATTTCTGGCAAGTAAGTTTGTTTAAATTCCTCTTTGGCAGATTGAAACCTCATTTATCTTCCCCTCCTTTATTTTTCTTTTTCTGTTTAAATTCCTCTTTGGCAGATTGAAACAATCATCAAGTATGACATATTTTGCCTTTTTAAGTTGTTTAAATTCCTCTTTGGCAGATTGAAACTTTGATGAGATAGATAGAATTAAATATAAAAATGATAGTTTAAATTCCTCTTTGGCAGATTGAAACTATACTTTTTTATTATTTCTTCTCTTCTTCCCATCTG
>JAMWCZ010000009.1 GCA_023819225.1 Candidatus Omnitrophota bacterium | reverse complement strand
TTCATAATTCTATTTTGCAAATTTAGGGTCTGTTACCCTTTGAACCTTTACTGCTTTCTTAACCTTTGACTTTGCAATGAGTTGTTTCATTAAGTTGTCATACTCTTTTCTGTTTAAAGGTATCTTCACTGGCTTACCTGTCTTCCCTGAAAGGATGCAGGCATTGATGAATTCCACTGATTTAATTCCTTCCTCCCCTGGAGAAATAAGATTTTCTTCCTTAAGTATTGTTCTTGCGAAGTTTTTTATTATTTCACCATGCCCTACTGGAACATTCGTATCAAGTTCAATCTTTTCCTCTTTTACCTCAAGTGATTTCCACATACTCTTTGCTTTATATGTAAATTTTGACACAGGCATATTATACTTATAAAGCGTTATAGATGTGCCATTCACAATTATTTTTCCCTTCTCACCGGCTATATCCATACGGAAAGTACCGCCGGGTTCACAGGTTGTTGTATAGTAATAACCCCATGCACCGTTTTTATACTCTAAAAACGCACACACCTCATCCTCCACCTCTATCTTATGCAATTTTGTTCTTGTTTTTGCCTCTACCTTTACAGGAAGTCCTGCAACTGTCATAAAGATATCTATGGTATGTGGTGCCTGATTGATAAGAACTCCTCCACCCTCACCTTTCCAGGTAGCACGCCAGGTGCCACTATCATAGTATGCCTGTGCTCTGTACCATGGGTCAATACACAATATTCTTTTAATTTCTCCTATTACCTTATCCTTTAATATAAGTTCCTTCAGTTTTCTTACCCATGGTTCTGTTCTTCTCTGATACATAACAGCAAATACCTTTTTGTTTTTCTTTGCCGCTTTTATCATTTTATCCGCATCAGTAACAGTTACTGCTATCGGCTTTTCTGAAAGGACATGTAAGCCATTTTTGAAAGCATAGATTGCTATCTCTGGATGTATCCAGTGAGGTGTAGCAACTATAACAGCATCAGCCAATCCACTTTTTACTGCTTCTCTGTAATCAGTAAAATATGGGACACCGAACTCTTCACCTCTTGCTTTCGCTACTTCCTTTTCAATATCACATACAAAAACAAGTTCTGTTTCTTCTATATTCTTAATCGTCTTGCAGTGAGCAGAACCCATACCTCCAACTCCAATAACTCCAATTTTTACTATTTCCTTTCCCATCCTCCTGTCTCCTTTCTTAGTTTTACTTGTATCTTTAAGCATCGGAATTTTAATAATTCCGATGGTTCAAAGACCTATTAACAAATACCTTAAATGCAAAAGTTTATAAATGCGCTTTGCCCCTTTATCTCTCTCTCCTTTTCCCTCGTCCCAAAAGGGGAGAGGGTATGGGTGAGGGGAGAACAATCAATTTAAACTTTTGCTACAGTCAAAATTTGTTGTAAGATAATATAATACAAAAGAAGATAAAAGTCAAGAAAAAAAATGAAAGAGATTGATTTTAATTCTGATGACTGGAAAGAAAAACTTAAAGGGAAGAGCCCGGAAGAGATAGCCCGGATAGTGGGGAGTTATTATGAGGAAAAGTATGGACAGGAAACAAGATTCTGGTCTGGAAGGATGATAGGAATGGTAGTTTTCATCCTTATTATGGTTTTCATCTTCATAATGCTATACCATATGCTTGAAAACCTGAGTCGGTAGTTCTTCCCGCTCTATTTTGATATAGGCATCCCTTTAATATATAATGAGATACTATGTGGCCATATGTATATATCGCAACCTTTCTGGTAAGTGCAGTGTTATCATTTTTTTTAACTCCACTATCAGGAAAGATTGCCAGAAGATGTAATGTGATATCTGTCCCTTCTGAAAGGAGTGTTCACAGATATCCTGTACCCCTTTTAGGAGGAACAGGGATTTATTTTTCTATATTTATAACAATTCTTGCAGGTGTGTGCATAGTTAACTCATCCTTCTTCCCTGTTTCTCTTTCAGAGTATATTCCTGGTATAAGGAGTACGATGGGAAAACTTTTTGCAATTATTTCAGGTGGAGCGATAGTAGTTGCATTCGGAGTAATAGATGATGTAAAGACACTTAGGGCAAGGCAGAAACTTTTTCTACAGATAATAGCAGCAATTATTATATTTTCAGCAGGAATTCGTATATCACTTACAGGACCTTTATACTCTTTTGTAATAACCATCTTCTGGCTTATCCTTATGATGAATACTTTTAATCTTATGGACAATATGGACGGACTAAGTAGTGGTGTTGCATTTATAAGTGGTTTGATACTTTTTATATTTGCTGTAAAGATGGGACAACTATTTGTTGCAACATTACTTGCTCTCTTTTTAGGTAGTATCACTGGATTTCTGAAGCATAACTTCCCGCCGGCAAGGATTTTTATGGGGGAGTGCGGAAGTGCATTTTTAGGGTATTTTCTCGGCACTGTTTCCATACTTCTGACATTTTATAAATACGATGAGCACCAGACATTTCTCCCCTTATTTGCTCCTCTGGTGGTATTTTCTGTTCTATTTTTTGATACGCTTTCAGTTATATGGATAAGAAGAAAAAGAGGGTTCCCTATATTTCAGGCAGACAGAAATCACCTTTCCCATCGTCTTGTAGACCTTGGAATGACGAATAAACAGGCGGTTTTATTTATTTATCTATTAACTATCTGCACAGGGATTGGGGCACTTTTGCTTGGAAGTTTAAATATATTCGGTGGTATACTAATTTTGTTACAGGTATTTATTATTCTTATAATTGTAGGCATTCTTGAAATGACAGGTAGAAATAAAGGAAGGGATAAAAATGGAAAAACGGGCATGGATTGAAGTAGATATTAAAAAAATAATAAAAAATATTGAGTTAATAAAAAATTATACAGGAAGAAAGTTTATGGTATGCGTTAAGGGCAACTGCTATGGAATGGGTATGTATAAGATATCAAAAGAAATAGAAAGATATGTTGACGCATTCGGTGTTGCTACAACATCTGAAGCAATAGAATTAAGAGATGGGGGGATAAAAAAACCTGTACTGGTAATGGGGCCTGTACTTCCCGGAGATGTTGAAGTTCTAATTATGAATAGTATATCTATTACACTTTTCAATGAAGAGATACTAAAGGAAATAAAAAGTGTTATAGAAAAAAGAAATATTGCTGCATCAGTCCATATAAAGGTAGATACAGGACTTGGAAGAATAGGCCTTACACCGGAAAAGACACCTGCTTTTATAGAAAAGGTGTTATCTGTAAAAGGGATAAATATTGATGGTATATTCAGTCATTTTGCAACAGCTGGCTGGAAGGATAAGACATATGCAAAAGAACAATTAAAGAAGTTTTACAATACCTTAAAAAGCATAGAAAAGGTCAATATACCGCTGAAACATATAGCAAACTCTCCAGGCATACTTAACATCCCTGAGTCGTATAAAAACTTTAATATGGTTAGGATAGGACTCCTACTTTTTGGGGTATATACAGAGAAACATCTCTCCAAAAGATTACCTCTCCAACGTCCTTTGAAAGGATATTGCAGGGTCCTTTATATAAAATCAGTCCCTGCCGGCACATTTTTGAGTTATGGGCTTACATATAGAACAAAAAGGAAAAGTCAGATAGCAACAACAGGGATTGGATATCAGGATGGACTGCGCAGGGGGCTTTCCAACAACTTCCATTTTTTGTGGAAGGGGAAAAGAGTAAAAATTGTGGGAAATATTTGTATGGACCAGACACTTATTGATGTTACAGGCAAGGATGTAAAATTAGGGGATATCTTGCAGATATTTGGTGATAATCTTGAAATAGAGGAAATGGCAGAAATCCTAAATACAACACCGCAGGAGGTCCTGTGTGGATTTGGAAGTGAGAGGATGGAAAAGATATATAAAGTATGAATGAAACTATAATGAATAAAAAATTAGATTATGAAAGGGAACTAAAAAGGTACAGAGAAACAATAGAAGGTTATCTGGATAAGGTTTTACCATCCAGAGATATGGAACCAAAAATCATTCACAGGGCAATGAGATACAGTGTATTTTCAGGTGGTAAAAGGTTGAGGCCGCTTATTGTACTTGTTGTAGGAAGGATGTTAGAGGTAGATGAGAAAAAGATATTACCTGTTGCCTGTGGTATTGAACTTATACATAACTTCTCCCTTATACATGATGACCTGCCTACTATGGATAACGATGACTATAGAAGGGGAAAAAAGACCTGCCATAAAAAATTTAATGAGGCAATCGCTATACTTGCAGGAGATGCGCTTTTAACATTAGGTTTTAAACTGATTGCTGAAGCAGGGAATATGACACTCGTAAAAGAAACTGCTGATGCTATTGGTTCTGTAGGTATGGCAGGTGGACAGGTTATGGATATTCTTGCTAAAGGTAAAAAGGCATCTTTACAGAAGAAAAAAGTTATTGACTATTTAAAAACAGGGAAACTATTTCAACTCTGTTTTTCAGTACCACTTTTCTTCACAGAGATTGATAAAGAGACCAGGAAAAAGATATTAAGTATTGGTAATAACTTTGGAATTGCCTTTCAGATAAGGGATGATATGGAAGATAAGGAAGGAGATAGAGATAGATTAAGGTCTTCTCTGGAAACACTCTATAAAAAAATGAAAAGAGATATTGCCTTTTTTGGAAAGGAAGGAGCACCTTTATTATGTTTGGTGGAACAACTATATAGGACTTGATAAGCATATAAAAATTTGGTAGAATAAGAAAGTTATAAGGAGAGGGAGGGATAAATGGCACTTATAGAAACAAGAGGGTTAAGCAAGATATATACATTAGGTAAAAACAGACAGGTAGTTGCACTTAATAATGTAACTATCGGAATTGAAGAAGGTGAGATATTTGGAATTTTAGGTCCCAATGGTTCCGGCAAAACCACCTGCCTTAAACTTCTCTTAGGTATTATATTCCCTACAGAGGGAGAAATAGAGATTATGGGGGAGAACCAGTATTCTGTAACGGCGAAAAAAAATATCGGATTTTTACCTGAAAACCCTTATTATTATGACTACCTTACAGGCCCAGAAATTCTGATGTTTTACGGGAAACTCTTTGATATTCCTGTATCTGTTATATCAAGTAGAACTGAGGAACTTTTGCATCTTGTCGGGTTATATGATGCAAGAAATCTTGCTCTCAAGCATTATTCCAAAGGTATGCTGGAAAGAATAGGACTTGCAGCAAGTTTGATAAATGACCCAAAAATCCTTATCCTTGATGAACCAACAACAGGACTTGACCCAATTGGCTGCAAAGAAACAAGAGACCTTCTGATAAAACTTAACCAGGCAGGGAAAACTATTCTCCTCTCAAGTCATTTCCTATCAGAGGTTGAAAGGGTATGTACAAGAATAGCAATATTTCACAGAGGATATCTTTTATCATCAGGAACCCTTGACGGTCTGATGAAGGATTATCAGGCAGAGAATCTTGAAGACCTTTTTGTTAAGACAATTGAGAAATTTGACACTCAGGAAAAACAGGAAGTTGCATAAAAAAGGGAGAAAAATATGAAAAAAGCATGGATTATAGCACTCAACACATTCCACGAATCATTAAGAAAGAAGACATTTTATATTCTTCTTGTGGTAGCACTTGTAGTCATAGGTGCTTCCAGATTTTTTTCCTTCCTTGCAGCAGAAGATGAACTGAAGATGATAAAAGATGTAAGTTTTTCCACGATTGAGTTTTTTGGTGCCCTAATTGCTATATTTACCGCACTTGCTGCTGTCTCTGGAGAAATAGAAAAAAGAACTATATATCCGCTTCTTTCAAAGCCAATTACAAGAAGCAATTTTATAATCGGGAAACTTATGGGACAATCCCTGATTATACTCTTAAATGTTATTCTTATGAGTATATTTTTTATTGTCTTGCTATTCATCAAAAAGAGCCCTCCTGATATAGAAACATTCAAGACCATATTTCTCATTTTTATTGAACTTGTACTTATCGGGTCAATTACACTGGCTGTGGCAACATTTGCAACAGATGCATTCAACCTTATATTTTCCTTCTTCCTTTACATTGTAGGACATCTTATATCTTACGGGAAAAGTCTACTGGAAAGGGTTGAAAATGTTGTTCTCAAAGGGCTCGGAGAGATGTTATATACAGTTATCCCGAACTATGAAAATTTTAATATAAAGGATAAGGTCGTTGTAGGAGTACAGGTAAGCTGGCAGTATATAGGACAAACCTTTATTTACGGCATCATCTACATAGCAATAGCGGTCTTGATAGGTATATATTTCTTTAATAAGAGGGAAGTATGAACAGAAAACTTAATCGGATATTACTTATCATAGCTATCTTCCTTTATATGCCACTTGGACTTTTGCAGGTAAAAATCAATTATAGGAGAACCATTGAAAACCTTGAAAGCAGAATACTTCTTATGCCCGGTCAGATGGCTGGAAGTTTGGTCTTGAGCGGATTCAGGGGAATTGCTGCTGACCTTCTCTGGCTGAATATTGAGGACTTCTGGCATAAGGGGCAGCACTATAAAATGTTGCCTTTGTTTGATGCAGTGAGCTGGCTACAGCCAGAATATGTTACTGTATGGGCTGTCGGCGGATGGCATATGTCATACAATATCTTTGCCAATGTGGCAGGTGGAATAGATGACCTCAAAAAGCAACTGGAAAGAATGAAAGAAAATCTTTCAGATAACGAGAAGAAAAAACTGCTTCCAGTTTTTAACATAGCCGAAGAAGTAAAAGTAATACAGGAAGGACTTGTCGGTTATTATGCTGTAGGACTTACAGAAAAAGAAAGGCCTGTGGTAATTGCAAAATTAACTGCCTGTGAAAAAAAATTGGAAGAGGTTGCGGATGAAAATAATAAAGGATTAATAGATATTGTTAAAAAACTCGTAGAAATAACGCAGGAACAGATAATGTGGTATGAAAGGGGTATAAACTTCCTCAAAAAAGGTGTTTCTTATAACTCAGAAAAATATGATATATATTTTGAATTAGGGTGGACATACTATCATAAAGGACAGGACTATCCAAATGCTGTAAAATATCTGGAAAAAGCTGTGAAATTTCCGCATCCTGCATATGTGGATAATGTCCTTGCCCACGCTTACGAATTAAATGGACAGGTTGATAAGGCATTGGAACAATGGGAAAAACAACTCAAGACAGGGAATTTTGATAGTATAGCAGCAAGGGCAATAAGGTGTATTAAAGAAGAAGGTGCTTTCAATCCTAAAAGAAGAAAGATTTTAGGTATAGATAAGGACTAAACTATTTAAAATGTCTGATTATGGAAAAATCTTTGTCATATCGGCTCCTTCAGGCACAGGTAAGACAACAATTGCAAAAAAGATTAAAGAATTGTCTAAAGATATAGAAGTAATTACCACCTGCACCACCAGAAAACCAAGACCAGGAGAAACAGATGGTAATGACTATCGTTTTATAACACTGATGAAGTTCAAGGAAATGATTGAAAAAGGGGAGTTTGCAGAATGGGCTTTAGTTTATGATAATTATTATGGAACTCCAAAAAAAGACATTATCTCGGCTATCAATAAAGGGAAAAAGGCACTTTTAATTATTGATACACAGGGAGGCAGGAGTATAAAAAGTATATTTTCAGAAGCAGTTCTTATAGGAATTCTTCCACCTTCTGTAGAGGAACAGGAAAGAAGGATAAGAAAAAGAAGTGGGCTCTCAGAAGCAGAGATAAAAAAACGTTTGGAATCTGCAAAAGAGGAAAGAAAGGTTATATTATCTGAATATGACCATAGGTTTATCAATAAGAACTTAGAAAAGACAATTAAAAAGATAGCAACAGTAATAGAAAGGAGTGGTTAATGGATAAGGTGAAAATTGCTTTTATAGGGGCTGGAGGAATGGCAAATGCTGTTCATTATCCTTCACTTGCTGAGATTGAATCAGCAAAAATAGTGGGTATCTCAGACCTTGTAGAAGAAAAGATGCGACAGACAGCAGAAAAGTATGGGATAGAAAAAACATTTACGGATTATAAAGAACTTATAGAAAAGACATCCCCTGATGCTGTCTATATCATAATGCCTCCTCACCATCTTTATGACATAGCGGCATATTGTCTCTCACTCGGGCTCCATATCTTCATAGAAAAACCCCCTGGTTTAACAAAGGAACAGACAAGACAATTAGCAAACCTTGCAGAAAGTAAAGGTGCTCTTACAATGACTGGCTTCCAGAGAAGATTTGCACCTGTCCTTGTAGAGGCAAAAAGAAAGATAGAAGAAAGAGGTGGGGTTCTTCACTGCCAGGCAAATTTTTTCAAAAACTACATCAATAAACCACCTTATTATAATGGAGCTATTGATATTTTAACATGTGATGCCATTCATTCAGTTGACATATTAAGATGGGCGGCAGGAGAACCCAAAAAGGTGGTCAGTATTATAAAAAGTATTGATGCTGAATATGATAACTGCTTCTATGCAATGCTTGAGTTTGAAAGTGGTGCAACTGGATTTCTTTCTGCTAACTGGGTTTCAGGTAAGCGGATATATAGTTTGGAGATGCACGGGAAAAGCATATGTGCATTTGCAGACCCTGAAGATGCCGCTGTGATCTATAAGGATGGGGAAGAGAAAGGAGAGATTATAAAAGCGGAAGACATTACAGGCAGTAACCAATTGTTCAGATTTGCTGGCTTTTATGATGAAAACAGGCACTTTATTGAATGTATAAAAACAAAAAAACTTCCGCAGACACATTTTGGAGACAGTGTTAAAACAATGGAACTGGTTGATAGAATATACCACAGTACACTGTAAATTTTAAATTGATGATAAAGGGTATCTCCCAAATTCAACACCTGTCTTGAGGAATTCTATATAATTTTTTTCCATCTGTGGGGAGATGGGGCTTGATTCCGGAATACCTGAGGGAATAAGAACAAACCTTCCCTTTCTGCCTCCCTGAATAATTGCTTCCTTTGTCATAGCAGTGACTTCAGATGTTTCTCTGAACTCAAGTTCTTCAGCCAACAATCCACCCATAAGAACAATATCATCCCCTGTAATTCTACGAATCTTCAAAATATAATTGGGCATATCCATACTATTTACTACTGGCTCTAAAATATCTATTCCCAACTTAAGTACAAATGGAAGAAATTTTTCAATATCACCATGCCAGTGATAGCATATATAGTTCTTATTCCCCTTCTTTAAAATCTCTATTAACTCTTTATCATATCTCAGGACAAGTTCGCTAAACATCTTTTTTATATCAGGAAAATACTCGGGAGGAAGTTGAGGGGGGACAGCATACTCTGCTCCCCTTATTCTTATAATTGTCTTTGCAACACTTATGGATATAAATCTATAAAGGTTAACCAGACGTTTATACATTTCATCAAGTAATCTGTTTATAAGTTTAGGAGTATTGAGGATAAATTGAGGCATATCACCGGGAGCAAAAAGTTCATATATAACAGCCAGAGGGTCTGGTAAGGCAACTACTCCTATTCCTCTATCTCCAAGTTCACTTTCTATCTTAAAAAATTCTGACAGGTCAGGATTAAATGGCGTATAGGGCAGTTCAAGAAATTTTAATATATCTCTTTCGTTTTCAATCCATGGCTTTTGAATCCATAGATGCATACTTGTTGTCGATGTTCTGGCAATACGGAACAGTTGCCCTCTGCTTGTATTTACAGAAATCTTCAATGTCCTTGAAAGGGGGGTATCCTTGAACTCTTCTACTTTGGTTTCAATGCTTCCAGGTGCAGAGAAAAAGAAGCCGGTTTTAGGCCGCCATAAATGGAAGGTATCCTGGTATTCCCTTGAAAAGGCAAGAAGATTTTCAAAACTTTTATGCTGTGCCCAGAAACTATCTTTTTCAAAAGGGTCTATTTTATAAAGTGAAACAGGGACTCTATCCGGCATTACTCCCTGTATTACAGCCATAATTCTTTCTCTGCCTGTCATATTCCTTCTCAACCCTTCACCGGGTTTTTTATATTATATCATATCAAGCAGGGGCAGATATATATTAATCGGTAAAAACTGCTTTAACACCCGAACAGTTTTTATATCGGTACCTTCAGGAGTCCAGAAAGAAGAGCCGAATAAAAGCCGGACCATATCTATCTCTGTAAGGGATATCTCATTTCTCCCCTTACCTCTTTCTATTTTAATAACACCCCCTTCCTTACTTACAATTATAGATTCCTTATCCTTTATAGTAAGAGTTATCTCTTCATTATCAGGAAACAAAAAGTCCTTTCTTTTTGATAGGATCTCCATCGTCTGCTTCAAACTAATAATTTTTATCATTAATCTGGACCTTATAGTCCAGGAAGAGGCAAGGGGTATAATGTATTCTGGGATTTCTGTAAAGTCAGGAAATTCTATATTAAAGGCAATAAACCCAAATCTTTCAACAAGATGTTGAAGGATACCCGGTATAAGTTCTGTACACCCTCCGCATTCAAAAACCTTTTTATTTCCATCTTCCCTTATTTCTGTTGCTGAAATTACAAGGAAGGCAAACTTTCTGTCCTGTTCTGCATAGTAAACATTGATTCCCTGCCTTCCATATATATCCTCAAAATCACTTTTTGTCCTTTTCTTTCTATATGAAAGATTTTTAGATACCTCCATTATCTTTTCAATAACTTTCCTATGTGTAAGGTCATATCTATAAGAAGGAATTGCCTTTATTCCATATCTATTTAATCCTCTTGTAGATATTGTCAATTCAATAACCTTGCCAGCATTTTCATATCCAAAAGTATTATATCTATGCCTGTCCCCTCCTAATACAGAAAGCGGGAAATTTTGTTCTTCCATCTCTTTGAATGTATGCTGAAGCAACAAATTCATATACCCCTTCCCCCTGTAAGGGTAGAGTGTTGAGACCGCCCCTATACCTGCAAGATTTATATCTACACAACATTGAACTGTCTTAAGAGGGAAGATTCTAACAAGAGACACAATTTTGTCTTTTTCTCTTATAACAAAGATATTTTCAAAATCAGTATTTACCTTCTTCCATACAGAAGGATAGGCGGAAGGAAAATAGTTAAACCCATGCCCATAAACATCCTCAAGAATCCTCTGGATATCTTCATATTCTGAAGGAAATGCTCTACCAATCTTCATATTTTCTTAAAACTTCATCTGTAACTGCCACCTTAAAAATATAGCGTCATCTCTGTTGGCCTCTGCATAAAAATCTCCGGGTTTGAAATATTCAAAATGAAGATGTCCGTCTATATTCTGATTAAACTTATGCGTGAGAATGATATGCCCTAAATGTCCTCTTTCATTGCCATCGCCAAAGAAAGGTGCAACCCCCTCCCTTGATTCATCTGCCATTAGATAGTTATACGCCAGAGATAGTCCTGTCTTTTGAGTAAGATTCATATCAAGTTTTGCCCTGTATAGATGGAGGTTTGTCCAGTAGGCAGGTTCCCCTCTTTCTATAGCATATCCCATAATGTATAGTTCACTTATCCATGGCCACTTTGAAAAGACAGGGTTCCAGCCCTCATCATCAACTGTATCAGGGTCATCCCCTGAAAGATAAGCATATCCTAACTCAAAAGAAGGAGAGAGTTTTGCTTCTTTAAATGTTCTTTTGATATATGCCTGGCCACCCCATGCCTCTCTGTTATTACCGCCTTTATATTCACCATATTGATATGCAAGTTCTCCCCTTATCTGCCAGGGTGAAAGATTCAACACAATTCTGTTACCTATCGTGTTTAACGTAAGATTAGGGGTTGAATCCTCAAATTTATATATATAGTATGGTTCGAGAGATAGATTTTCAGGTATCTTGAACTTCCCATAAACAATAATACCATCCTCATCTGTCTTTACTACATTTCTGTCCTGCCAGTCAATCACAGGGAGATACTCATCTTTTGCAGGGTCGTCTACATATATAAAATCCACTGAGTTGTTTTCACCTATCTTGAATGTTGTCTTCACAGCATTGAAATAGTAAGACCTTGAACCATCGTAAGGGGTACCATCCATTATAACAAACCCCTCTCCATGTGTCATAAGAAAGTCCTGTCTTCCTAATCTAAAATTTACCACACCAAAATTCATATCAAGATACAGGTTATCAAAAAATATCTCTTCATCCCAGGTATCCCTGTTATTGGCAAGTTTTCCATCACTGTCAATTGCAATTTTTGGTTCACTTGTAAGTTTTGTAAACAAACTGATATTATCCGTAAAATTCCACTTACCCCATACACTTGCCTTAATTCTAAAATAGTTATCATCATTAAATATGGTGCTATCATCATTGAAGTCAAAAGCATTGTCAAAATACTCCTGCCTCAACCTTAAATAAAACCCATAACTGAACATATCGCCTGCAAAAGAAGATACCCCAACCAACAGACACAGCAATACTATCAACCTTCTCATAATTCCCTCCTCGTTAAAAGTTTTCAATAAGTTTATACCCTCTTTTCTTTAAAATCTTTTCAACCCTTTCCGTCTCAGGAACCTTAAGTATAAGTGCTGCTTTTCCCCCTTCTTCTATTATAAATCCATAGGCATCTTCAATATTAATACCCTTTTCTTCAAGGATTTTTGCAACCCTGTGGAAAGAACCTACTTTATCCTGTATTTCTACAACAACCACATCCTGAAAAGATACAAGGAAATTCGATTTTTTCAACACATCAAATGCCTTCCTGTTATTGTCTGTTATGATTTTAACTATCCCGAATGTTCCGCTATCGGCTATTGTCATTGCCTTGAGGTTTATCTTTTCTTTTTCTAAAATCCCGGTAATTTTATTAATCTTTCCCGGCTTATTTTCTACAAAGATAGACAATTGCTTACCCATATTATAATCTCCTTTTATCTATTACTCTCTGTGCCTTACCTGTGGAGGAAGGCAGAGAACCTGGTTCCACAAGATTAACAACAGGTGTAACAAGTATATTTTCTTTAAGTTTATTGGTAAGTTTATCCTGAATTGCCTTAAGATGGCTTAACTCTCCATCAAAAAATCCCTTTTTCACCTCCACTTCCACGATGAGTTTGTCCAGCCCTTCATATCTATCAATAACAATCCTGTAGTTTTTATCAACCTCGGGTATCTGCATCAGTACCCCTTCTATCTGGGAAGGAAAGATATTAACTCCTTTCACTATAAACATATCATCAGTCCTTCCCTTTATCCGCTCAATTCTTCTATGTGTCCTTCCACACGGACACCTTCCTTTTATAAATTTTGTAATATCCCTTGTCCGATATCTGATAACAGGCATACCTTCCCTTGCAAGGGTAGTAAGTACAAGTTCCCCCTCTTTCCCTTCCGGTAATACCTCACCTGTGTCCGGATTTATTATTTCTGCATAATAGTGGTCTTCCCATAGATGAAGCCCATTCTGATATTCACACTCAAAAGCAACCCCTGGACCATTCATCTCTGAAAGTCCGTAACAGTTAAAAACCTTTATACCGAATATATTTTCTAACTTTCTCCTCGTCTCTTCTGAATGTGGCTCTGCACCAACAATAGCAATTTTTAAGGAAAACTTTGAAAGTGGAATTTTTTCTTCCTCTTCAATCACATGCCCTAGATAAAAAAGATAACTTGGAGTTATATGTATCACTGTTGTTTTTAAGTCAAGCCATAGTTCTATCTGTTTCTTTGTATTGCCTGAACCGGCAGGGATAACAAGCGCACCTAATTTTTCAGCACCGTAATGGAGTCCAAGTCCACCTGTAAAAAGTCCATAGTTCATCATATTCTGAAATATATCTGTCTTTCTCACTCCAACAGCATAAAGCCCTCTTGCTACAAGGATTGCCCAGTTCTCTATATCCTTTTTTGTATGAAATACAAGGGTGGACTTTCCTGTTGTACCTGAAGAAGCATGCATCCTTACAATCTCTTCAAAAGGAACAGCCACCATACCAGTAGGATAACTCTGTCTCAGGTCTTCTTTTGTAGTAAAAGGAAATTTTGCTATATCTTTAAGTGCCTTTATCTTTGGTTTAAGTCCATACTTATTGAATAGTTTCCTGTAATATGGTGACCTGCCTGCTAATTCTATTGTTTTTGCAAGGCATTCTTCCTGTACTGCCTTTAAATTGTCTATAGAGATATTTTCTTTATCTGGCTGAAAAAACATTACTTCTCCCTGATAAAAAGACCTGTATGACTACTCTCAATAAGATTATCATCGGGCTTTTTTGTAACAAGAGAAATAACAATCATTACAACTATGGATATCAAAAAAGCATAAAAACTGAAGTGAACAGGAAGTGGCTTTACAAACTTTGCATATGCACCGAATATAATGGCTGATATATACCCTGCTACCATTGACCATACTGCCCCATACCTATTAGCTCGCTTCCAGTAAAGTCCGAATACTATTGGCACCACAAAAGTT
The DNA here is from genome assembly GCA_023819225.1 of Candidatus Omnitrophota bacterium. Lineage (GTDB taxonomy): Bacteria > Ratteibacteria > UBA8468 > B48-G9 > JAFGKM01 > JAAYXZ01. The sequence goes on along the minus strand of JAMWCZ010000009.1, from coordinate 14,834 downwards.
GCAAGCATTATACCTATTCCCATCCATATAAGCCATGCGAGAAGCACAGGTGGTTTTATCGCGAGAAGAAAACTTATAAAGCCAAAAATTATTACTGCAATCCGGCTGACAAAGGTCACCTTTTCACCTGATGCATTTTTCTTAAAAATCTGTTTATAAAAGTCCCATCCACAGCAAGAACCTATCACAAGAAGAAGACGGTCTGTTGTTGACATAACTGCTGCTAAAATCACCACTGCAAAAATCGCCCAACTTATAGGTGGCAGTGCATACTTAACACCTACAAGGAATGAATCATCAGGTTTTTCAAGAGTAACCAGTCCATTAACAACAAGTGTCCTTACAGCCATACCGGATATCTTTATGAGATACATTATAAGAATATACATAACAAAGACAACCAGTGGGGACCATTTGAAATATTTTTTATCCTTCACTGCAATGGCATTATTCACTATATGAGGTGCGGAACCAAGTCCCATTGCAAGGAGGAAAAAGAATGAGATAAGAAATAAAGGTGTGGCAAATGCATATCCCACATAAGGAGGATGCTGCTGTGGAAAAGCAAGACGGACAAGATTTGTGTCAATGGTAGCCATAGTACTGTTTATAGTGGATAGCCCTCCTGCACTTTTAATCACAATCGGCGCTATTATAAGCACCCCGAAGAAGATAATAAATCCCTGAAAGAGCGTAGTCCATGATATAGCATAAAGCCCCCCAAGTAAGACATATATAACAACTATCAGTGCTCCAACAAGCAATGCCTGCATCTGCGGTATCCCGAGCAGCCACCTTAAGACAATTGCTATGGCGGTATACTGACCTACAAGGTATATAAGCGATGTGGTTAATACAGCAAGTGAAGATATGACACGTACAGCTTTAGGACTTTCAAACCTGTAGGCAAGATAGTCCTGAAGTGTAAGAAATTCCTTCTCTTTACATACTTCATAGAGTTTATATCCGTATATAACTATCGCTACTGCACAGGTAAGTGGAACAAAAATCTGCTCCCAGAAAGTGGGCCAGCCACCTATATAACCGAGTCCCGCAACTCCAAGTAGTGTCATACCACTTGTGGTTGAGCCCAGAATAAGCATAACAAAAAGCCAGAAGCCCAGATTCTTTCCCGCGACTATAAAGTCAGAGGCAGATTTAATCTTCCTACTTGCAAAGGCACCAAGAAGAAGCATAAAAGTAAGATATAAAAAAACTACTATAATACTTCCTATCCCCATATTTCCATTTCCCATTTTCCCCCCTTAAAAATTAAAACATCTCAAATGAAGATTCTCTATCTTTGAATCTGTCAATTTACTTAAATGTAATTGCCCACCAGACAAGCCATATAATAATAACAAGAGGTACTATTAAAAAGAAAACAAGAAAAGTAGATAAAGGAAGATTAAACATTTTTCTCTCCAAAAAGTTGTTTTAGTTTTTCTTCTGAAACCGGCTTTGTAAGTAAACTACCAACGAAATAGAAAAAAGCACATCCAATAAGAACAATAAACTCAAGGGTTCCCATACCTATCCTCTGTCTTGAAACAGGGATACTTCCTAAAAGAGTTGCAACTACACCATAGAGCATACATAGTATTGCTCCTGTGGCTGTCGCCCTTTTCCAAAAGAAAGAGATGGCTGTACAGAAGATAAATATACCACCCAACCCTATTGCGGCATACCCCATAAATACAGCAAGCAGTGCCGGCGGCTTCTTGAACGTCCAGTAGAAGGGGATAAGAAGAAAAATCCCTATAAATAATTTTGTAAGTTTCAGTAAAAGTGCACGGGAGATATCCGGCTTCCATATATGGATAATATCCCTTGTAATATTGCCAGCCATAACCATTACCATCGCAGAAAGGGTTGAAAGCGCTGCGGCAAAAACGCCTGTTATATAAAGGATTGTTATGGGCTTTCCACCTGCAGCCATTGCAAGATAAGGCGCTGCAAGGTCACCTTTCCACGGCTCTATCTTTAAAATCTCAGGACCAAAGACAGCCCTGGAAGCAAGCCCTGTAATCGCATTAAGAAATATTGGAGGACCTGCTACAAGGAAGACCATAAGTGTTATTAAAGAGAAGTCCTTTTTTGTAAGTTTTCGCATCCCGAGAAACCTTGCTACATTGTGAGGGAATCCTGTTGCCATAGTAAGAAATATAAAAAATGTTGCAACTACGCCTACAGGACTTGAAAATAGTTGTGTATTACCTTTAACAGGTAAGTCGCTCCTTATCAATGCAAGAAGTTTAGGGTCCTGAGAGAAAAGCATCGCATTAAGAGAAGACGGCCCACCTACAAACACTAAGGCGCTAATGCCAAGGATAAAACAGGCAATCCCTAAAAGAGCTCCCTGCAAGGCAAGGGAAAACTGGGTCCCTGTGTATCCACCCACTACCATATATATAAAAACTATGACACCTGAAAGAAAAAGACACCAGATAGCAGGCAGCCCTGTAACAGCATACCAGATGGTAGCACCTGCCTTAAATTGACCCACAGCATATAACATCATAAAGAATATCATTACAAGTGCTGAAAGTGACTGGACTATTCTGCTATCAAATCTTATACCCAGTACATCTGGAACCGTTCTTGCCCCGAATTTCTCTGCATACTGCTGCATCTTCGCTCCTGTAAAAAACAGGCAGGGCATAATACCCACGATGGTCCACATACCTGCAAACCACATACCTGACCAGCCAACTGCATATGTAACACCCATCATACCTAATGTTGCCCAGCCACTGAGCCAGGTAGCACCTAATGCAAGTCCTGTAATTACAGGTCCTATATCCTGATGGCCTGAAAGAAATGATTCAAAAGAAGTTGACTTCTTCCTACTGTAAAAACCAAGGAGGATACATATCAAAAGCATAATTCCTATACCAATACCCGCCCATATCCCATAAGATATATCAGGTTTCGGGATAGATACAGTATAATAAAAACTATTCATTCTTCCACCTCCTTATACGGACAAGTAATCCCAGTCCTGTGAAGATAGTGCTGAAAATCACCACCAGCCACCACGCCAACCAATTTCTATCCATAGCAATCCTCCATAAGTTAAAATGGTATATTTTCTTTTTCTAAAATCTTCTTGCCTGCCAGCATTAAAATCTCTTCTGCTTTTTCAGTATCTTCAACCCTGAAAACAACAACTGCCTTATCCCCTGTCTTCTCCACGAACGCATACATATATTCAATATTTACTCCAACTTCCACAAGAATTTTGACGACATCCTGCAAACCACCTGGTTTGTCTTCCACTTCTACTGCTACGACAGGTGTGAAATTAACAGAGATATTTTCTTTTTTCAGAACCGCTATACATTTCTCCGAATTATCCACTATCATTCTCAAAATACCGTAGTTTGCCTTGTCCGCAAGGGAAAGAGCCCTTATATTAATCTGATTATCTTTCAATATTTTAAGAACCTCATCAAGACGGCCCAGCCGGTTTTCAAGGAAAACAGATAATTGAATGATAGACATTGTATACCTCCTCTACTGCCTCTGGTCTATAACACGCTTTGCCTTTCCCATACTACGTTCTATACTTTTGGGCTCTACGAGTTTCACCTTTACTGAAATTCCAAGGGTACTTTCAATTTCATATAAAACCTTTCTTTCAAGTTCTTCCAATTTTCTCACCTCATCGGAAAATGCCTCTTCAACTACCTCTACGAGAATCTCCATTCTGTCAAGGTGTTTCTCTCTTGTAAGGATAATCTGGTAGTGGGGTGCGACCTCAGGAATATTCATAAGAACTGACTCTATCTGAGAAGGAAATACATTAACCCCCCTGATGATAAGCATATCATCTATCCTTCCCTTTATCTTACTTATACGTGGCATTGTCCTTCCACAGAAACCACAGGGCTCGGAGGTAATAGATACAATATCTCCTGTTCTGTAACGTATAAGAGGCAACGCCTCTTTTGTAAGGGTAGTTATTACAAGTTCCCCTTCCTTTCCCTCTTCCAGCACTTCCCCTGTGGCAGGGTCTATAACCTCAGGGAGGAAATGGTCTGCCCAGATATGAAGCCCGTTCTTTGCTGGGCACTCCATTGCTACACCAGGACCTATAATCTCTGAAAGTCCGTAGACATCAAGTGCAAGCATGCCCCACTCTTTCTCTATCTGCTCTCTCATCCCTTCAGTCCAGGGTTCTGCACCAAAAATTCCTAAACGTATGGTTGTCTTTGAAGGGTCCATACCCATATCCCTTGCTTCTTCGGCCATACACAGGGAATAGGAAGGTGTGCAGGTTAATACTGTACTCTTAAAGTCCTCTATAAGCATTAACTGTCTCTTTGTACCACCTGATGATACAGGAACCACAGGAACTCCTAACTCAAGGGCACCATAATGAAAACCTAAACCTCCGGTAAACAGTCCATATCCATAGGCATTATGTATGATATCCCCTTTTATCACTCCTGCACACAAAAGTGTCCTTGCCATCACCTCTGACCACAGATTGATATCATTTTTAGTATAACCGACAACAGTCAGTTTCCCTGTCGTCCCTGAAGATGCATGTATTTCAACAACCTCTGATAAAGGAACTGCAAAAAGTGAGAAAGGATAGTGGTCACGAAGGTCTGATTTAACTGTAAAAGGAAGGTATTTCAAGTCATTCAGGGAAGAAATCTTACTTACATCTATTTTTCTTTCTTTGAAAAGTTGTTTATAAAAAGGAATTTTATCGGCTATGTATCTTAAAATATTTTTTAATCTGTCTGTCTGGAGATTTTTTAAACCGCTGGCAGGCAAAAACTCTACTTCATATTTTACCATTATCTCCCATCCCTCCCTTCAATTGAATTGATAGCCGCTCCATTCTATAGTATAATTTAAAAATACTTTTTTTCTTTTGTCAAATAATTTTAATGAAAATTAGCAAGTTTTAACCTTTGAGTTATTATTTTTTACTTAAATTATGTATAAAAAATATCTTCTTGGGAATGAAGCAATTGCATATGGACTTGTTGAAGGTAATATAGAAGCATCCTTTGCTTACCCTGGTACACCTTCTTCTGAAATCACTGAAAAACTCATTGAACTTTCCAGGATATACGGTTTTTATGTGGAATGGTCAATCAATGAAAAGGTTGCATATGAAAATGCATATGGGGTCTCATTAACAGGAAGAAGAGCAGCAGTTATAATGAAACATGTAGGACTCAATGTTGCTTCTGATGCATTTATTACATCTGCCTATACAGGTGTTATTGGTGGACTTGTTATTATTATTGCTGATGACCCTTATGCCCATTCATCCCAGAATGAACAGGACTCAAGAAGATATGCAGTAATGGCTAAAATACCATGCCTTGAACCATCATCTATACAGGAAGCAAAGGATATGGTGTCTTTCGCTTTTTCCCTTTCAGAAAGGGCAGGACTCCCTGTGCTGGTAAGAAGTGTTACACGGCTCTCTCACAGCAGGGCAGATGTTGTTCTACAGGACATAAAATACAGTAAGAGGGATACGTCATTCAAAAAGACACCTGAAAGATTTGTTATGGTTCCAGCAAATGCAAGGAAATCACTAAAAATCCTTAATGAAAAACAAAAAGATATAAAAGAATATGTTGAGGAACTATTATGGAATGAAGCAGAAGACACTTCTTTAGAGATAGGAATTATTACAGCAGGCATATCATTTCAGTATACAAAAGAGATAAAAGAAAACCATAATCTTCCCTTTGCTCTCTTTAAAGTATCTTCTCTTCCATTACCCTATAAAAAAATTACTTCCTTTATAAAAAATAAAAAGAAACTCTTTATCTTTGAAGAAGGGGACCCTGTTATTGAGGAGCAGGTATATCTTATAGCAAAGTCCATTAATCCTTCAATTGAGATAATAGGAAAGATAAGCGGAGAGGTGCAGACAGAAGGAGAAATGTCTGTGGAAGTAATTGATATGGTGTTAAATGGTAAAAGTCCACAAAAACCCTTCCACTCTTTACCAAAAAGGATGCCTGTACTTTGTCCTGGTTGTCCTCACTCAGGTAGTTTTTATATCCTTAAAAAGGTATTTGGAAAGGATGCGATATTCCCTGGAGATATAGGATGTTATACTCTGGGTATTCTGTCGGGAACAATAGATACCTGCCTGTGTATGGGGGCTGGTATAGGTACTGGTTCAGGGATAGCAAGGTTTGAAAAACAAAGACCAGTGCTTTCAATCATAGGGGATTCCACATTCTTCCATGCAGGTATCCCAGAACTTATCAATGCTTGTTATAACAGTGCAAACCAGGTAATAGTTATACTTGATAACCGCACTACTGCTATGACAGGACACCAGCCACATCCAGGGGTAGGTATCACTGCCTCTGGAGAGAAAACGATAGATATCAACATTGAAAAACTCGCCTCTATATGCGGGGCTGAAAAAGTTGTGGTTATTGACCCTTATAGGATAAAAGAGTCCATTAAGATATTAAAAGAAATAAAAGATATGAAAGGAGTAAGGGTAATAGTTGCGAAAAGACCCTGCATCTTTGTTGAAAAGCAGGATGGCACAAAATTTAAGGTAGATAGTGAAAAATGTAAGGGGTGTAAGTTATGTCTTGAAATTATGTGCCCTGCTATCTGTCTTACAAATGGTAAAGCAGAAATATCTGTTTACTGTAATGGTTGTGGTATCTGTGAAGAGATATGTCCTTATGGAGCAATAAAAAAAGATGAATAAAAAGTGCGATATCATTGTAGCAGGTGTAGGTGGACAGGGGATTGTGCTTTCTTCAATGATACTTGGAACTGCCTGCATCATTGAAGGATTATCTGTAAAAGGGGCAGAGGTCCACGGAATGGCACAGAGAGGTGGTTCTGTTGAAGCACATATAAGGATTGGTTGTATATATGGACCTATGATACCTTCAGGAAAGGCAGATATTTTAATTGCGATGGAACCGCTGGAAGGGGCAAGGTACTCCTTCTATCTTAAAGAAAATAAACCCGCGATAATTAATACCTTTCAGATACCTGCGATGGGAAATACATATAAAACTGAGGATATGCTGGACATCATAAAGGAGAAAACAGGCAATATCATAGCAGGGGACTTCACATCTGAATCTATAAAAATTGGTTCTATAAGGATACTTAACATCTTAATGCTCGGTATTACTGCCAGATATGTCCCTGTGAAGAAGGAAAGTATGATAGAAGCAATAAAACAGAATGTAAGGAAAAACCTTGTAGATATAAATCTAAATGCCTTTAATAGAGGATATGAAATTAGCTTATAAAAAATAAAACCAGTGAAAGAAAAAGTGTATAAAACCCGAAAAGATAGAATCTTCCTCTCATAACAACTTTCTTGAGAAGATAAAGGGCACCAAGCCCAGTGAAGAAAGAAACAAAAAAGCCAGTAAGGAGAAATGGAAAAGGTATTTTATCAATATCCTTTATATCATATACCACAGCAGCTAAAATTGCAGGGACTGCTAAAAGAAAAGAGAATCTAAACGCATCTTCATCTTTCACTCCTGTTATCTTTGCAGCAGAGATTGTTGCACCTGAACGGGAAACACCAGGAAGAAGTGCTATCCCCTGTAAAAGTCCTATAAACAATGCCCTTTTTATATCTATTCTATTTTCTCCTTTCCTTGCTGAAAGAAAAAGTAAAAGAGTGGTAAATAAAAATGTGTAAGGAAGAGAACTTTTTGAGATTAGTTCAAGATATTGCCTTAACAAAATCCCTGCAATACCTGTAATAACTGTGGCGACGAGAATATAAAGGATAATCTTGAAATTGTATGAGTTAAAGTCCTTGTGTAAAAACACCATTATCAATTCTGATATATCCTTGCGGAAAAATATAATAATTACAAAGAGAGATGAGAGATGAAGAAAGATATCAAAAGATACATTACCCGCAAGTCCAAAAAGATGATGTAAAACTGCAAGATGGCCTGAACTACTTACAGGTAACCACTCGGCAATACCCTGGACCAATGCAAGAAAAAAAGCATCCTTTAAAGCCATTTACCATTTCCGATACGGGAGCGGCGTTTAAAAATTATCTGAATTTATAAAGGATATCATCACCCTGAGGTTCTGTATCTCCTGCAGATGTCTCTATCTTTCCATTTGGTCCTGCTGAATAGATAACCATTACCTTTTCAGAATCACTATAGGCAACCAGATATGTCCTGCCCCATGGGTCTAAAGGTGTACCATAGGATGGACTAACATCTAAGATACCATTTCCATCTTCATCCCATCCAGAACCAACACCAGAAGCAGCTCCATTACAGGAAGGTAAAGAACCTTTATCTGACTGATATGTTGACTTTGTCTGGAAGACCTGATAAGGACCTGACCAGTTATGGCCCTGAGTAATCTCTGACTCTGAAGATGTGGTATCCTGTGTCCCATCCCAGAAAACAAAGGTAAAATCTCCGTTTGTAGGTGGAGTTCCTGTAGGGGTGTATGGTAATGTTCCCCTTCCATAAGGATAATTGGAATGACCGGCATCAGCAAGTGATGGGTCTGCCAGGTCAGCCAATCTAACATAAGTTCCGATGTCAAGGCGTGCCATAGTCATAACACTTGCCAGACCTGACATCTCTGCACGTGCCTTATCCACAAGTGCTCTGGCACGGCCTTTTCTTATTGCAGGCATAAGAAGCCCTGCAAGAACCGCTATAATAACCATTACAACAAGCAATTCTATAAGAGTGAAACCCTGTTTCCTTTTCATTTTTCCTCCATTTATTATTCTCCCCATGCTTCTCTTTCAGTGTCATTATCAATTACAACTGAATACCCATCTGACTGACAGGCAACAGTAGGAAATGGGTCCGGTTCAGCAGTATAATTCTCCTGAGTAAAAACTATATCTGATAAATTCACCCATTTTACACTGCCATCAAGATATAAGGTGTTTATCCCTGCCTTATGGTTATCTGTCCCTCTATCACTTATCATAGGCACGGGTTTTGATGATTTATTACTTGTTGTTAGTCCGAAGACAAAGGCATAAGAGGCATACCAGTCATTTCTCCATTCTCTCCAGTTACCATCTAAAGGTGGATCAGTATTGTACTCTCCTATAGCCCCATCCGGTTTTGGAAGTCCCCTAGATATTGCACTTGGACACCAGAATACCTGGTTGGAGTTGATATAATAAGGATATATGGACTTATTCCCGTCATAAAGTGCATACTTGTCATAAGGAAACCTCTCATAAAAGTCATCTGCGTACATCTCATATGCCATAGCAAACTGCCTTAGGTTATTTATACAGGTAGTTCTTCTTGCCCTTTCCCTTGCATTAGAGAGTGCAGGCATAAGAAGTGCAGCCAGAACACCTATGATTGCTACCACCACAAGCAATTCTATCAGAGTGAAACCTAATTTTCTTAACATTTCTTTCCCTCCTCTTTTTTAACCACCACCGGTGAGTCCCATAGCCAGTTTTATCAGTGGTAAAAACAGAGATATAACAATAAAACCAACCACACCACCCATAAATACAATAAGGATTGGCTCTAACATAGATGTCATAGCGGCAACAGCAGCATCTACTTCTGCCTCATATGCCTCTGCTATCTTTTCAAGCATAGCATCCATAGCACCTGTTTCCTCTCCAACAGCCACCATATTTGTTACCATCGCAGGGAATACCTTTGACCTTAACATAGGACCTGCAATACCTTCTCCTTCCCTTACCCTGTTTCTTATCTCATTTATCCCCTTTGCAATTACATCATTTCCCGTCGTGTCTCTAACTATCTGAAGTGCCTGTAATATAGGAACACCACTTGTAATTAGTGTGGCAAAAGTCCGTGCAAATCTTGCTACTATTGTCTTTGAAACAACAGGACCAAATACAGGAGCTCGTAATTTAGCCATATCAATGTAATACTTGGTAAATTTAACTCTGTTCATTACCTTGAATAATATAACCATTGCCACTACAAATATAATAATAAGATAAAATCTCTGTGTGAATAATTTTGAAATTTTCATTAAAAGGACCGTAGGAGCAGGAAGTTCACCTGCCTCCATATCTTCAAATATCTGGATAAAGGTTGGCACTATTTTTAACATCAGAAAGGTAAGAATACCTGATGCGACAACCACTATGACCATTGGATATGCCATCGCTGACTTAATCTTACCTCTGAGTTTGGCCTCCTTTTCCATAAATTCTGCCAGCCGGTTCAAAACTGCCTCAAGCGCTCCTCCTGCCTCACCTGCTCTTACCATTGCTACATATATATTTGGAAAACTTCTCGGATGTTTAGAAAGCGCCTCTGAAAATAGCGCTCCACTTTCTATATCCTCTGCCACCCTGGCAAGAATCGTATTGGGAGCGCCCTTTCTTTGTTCGCGAAGAACCCTCAAGGCCCTTAATAGAGGTAGTCCTGAACCTATAAGTGTTGCCAACTGTCTTGTGATTATCATCAGTTCTTTTGTCTTAATCTTCTGCGGTCCTAAGGAAAGGGAAATTGACATACCTTTCCCTTTTGCAGATTTTTTTGCACCTGATGGTCTTGCAGTGGTTGTTTGCCTTCCTGTGTCTTTCTTTGCTGAAGCACCGCTTCCCTTTGCTGGAGATATACTTGTAATAAAATATCCCATACCTTTAAGTTTTGCTATTGCTTCCTGAATTTGGGATGCCTCTATGGTTCCCTGTATAGGATGTCCACCCGGTTCCATTGCATTATACTGAAATTGTGGCATAGAAGTTCCCCTTTTTCCTAAGAAAGTCAGAGGAGATTTTCCACTGAAATCCCTTCCCTTCCGACTTTCTTAATAACCATGGATTTCTCTTGCAACCTCCTCTATCGATGTTATACCCTCGTTTATCTTTTCAAGCCCATCATCAAGGAGTGTTTTCATTCCACATGACTCAATGGCAACCTTCCTTATCTCTCCTAATGGCCGCCTCTCAATTATAGCCCTCCAGAATGGTTCTGCGGGCACCAGTATCTCAAACAGAGCAACGCGGCCTTTATACCCACCCCTGCAGAAGGAACACCCTTTTGGCTTGAAAAACTTCTTACCTGATGCTTCTTCTTCAGAGAGATGTATTTCAAGTAATTCTGTCTTTGAAGGTCTATATTCCTCTCTACATCTCGGACATAAGACCCTCACAAGCCGCTGTGCAACAACTCCCTCTATCGTAGAAGCAAGAAGAAATGGTTCTATCTGCATATCTATAAGTCGCATTATAGTGCTTGGAGCATCATTTGTATGCAAGGTACTTAAAACAATATGTCCTGTGAGCGATGATTGTATCGCCATCTGCGCTGTTTCAAAATCTCTGACCTCCCCAACAAGAATAATGTCAGGGTCCTGCCTTAATATACTTCTCAGGCACCTGCCAAATGTAAGTCCTATCCTTTCTTTTATAGGCACCTGAACCGCTCCTTCAAGCATATACTCCACAGGGTCTTCAGTTGTTATCACCTTTACATCAGGGGTATTGAGTTTCCTTAAAATCGCATAAAGAGTTGTGGTCTTTCCACAACCTGTGGGTCCTGTTGCAAGTATTATCCCATTGGGCTTTTTCATAATACTTTCTACCTTTTCCATATTTGTATGGCTCAACCCTAAATTTTCCAGTTCAAATATTGTCTTTGCTCTATCCAGAACCCTTACAGCAAGGCATTCTCCAAAGACAGTAGGCACAGTATTAATTCTAAGGTCCACTGACCTGCCCATAACTGAAAGTTCTATTCTTCCATCCTGCGGTAATCGCCGTTCAGCAATATCCATCCCTGCCATAATTTTAAACCTGCAAAATAGTGCAAAGGCAAGTCCCTTCGGAGGATGCACAAGGTCATATAACACACCATCAACTCTGTATCTAACGCGGAAATCATCCTCAAATGGTTCCAGATGAAGGTCTGAAGCATTATCCCTTACTGTTTGAAGAAGTATAAGGTCGAAAAGTTTAACCACAGGGGGAAGTGATGCAATCTCTTCAAGTGATGTTATGGTAGCATATTCTCCCTGGCTTGCAATTGACTCTAACTCCTCCATCTCTTCAATATCCTGTGCAAGCCATTTTATAAGGTCATCTATGGTTTCTATTTCTTTTCCGTAATGGGTCTCTATTGCTTCCTTTATATCATTTTCGTCGGCAAGAACCATCTTTGTTCTATAGCCAAGGATAAATGATATATCATCCTGTATATTTAAACTCAGTGTATCTCCAACAGCAAGTGTTAAAACATCCCTTTCCAGTTTTACAGGAATAACATTATATGTCTTGGCAAGTGCTGAAGGGAATACATCAACACCTTTTTTATCTATCGGGGTATTCTTCAGGTCTATCATCTCTATTCCTGCCTGTATGCTCAGGACCCGCTTTAGTTCTTTCTCTTCAACATATCCAAGGTCTACAAGAATTCTCCCTAAAAAGTGCCCTGTCTTTCTCTGGACATCAAGCGCCTCTTTTAGCTCTTTTTCTGTAATAATCCCTTCTTCTAATAGCATCTGTCCCAAAAGTTTTTTCTCAGGCATTTTTATCACCTTCCATCATTTTCATATCTCCCACTCCTTCTGCTTCTAAATCCACCATTGTCTTATCTATAAGCCCTTCGGCAGCCAGTTCTGCTTTTGCGGACTTCGGGTCATAGGAGAAGGTAAGCACATCTTCAAGATTTATCTTCCCTTCCCTGAAAAGCCGCATCAGGAAGGAATCCATCGTTACCATTCCCAACTTACCGCCTGTCTGGATTTCAGAGACAATTCTATATGTCTTTCTCTCACGAATAAGGTTCTGTATAGAATTTGTAGCAATCATAAGTTCAAAGGCAGCAACCCTTCCTGGCTTATCCACCCGTTTAAGAAGAACCTGTGAGACAATAGCAAGTATTGAAACAGATAACATAACCCTTATCTGTTCCTGCTGTGCAACAGGGAAAACATTGACAATCCTGTCCACTGTCCTTGCCGCACCTGTGGTATGAAGTGTTGCAAATACTATATGCCCTGTTTCTGCAGCAGTAATTGCCGCTTCTATGGTTGCAAGGTCGCGCATCTCACCAACAAGGAAGACATCAGGGTCCTGCCTCAAGCCCCTTCTCAGCGCCTCTTCAAATGTAGGCACATCCACTCCTAATTCCCTCTGGGTAACAATGGACCTTTTATGAGAGTGGTAATATTCTATCGGGTCCTCAATTGTAATAATATGTCTATCAAGATTTTCGTTTATCCAGTCAACCATTGATGCAAGGGTTGTGGTCTTACCTGAGCCAGTAGGACCTACAACAAGAATAAGTCCTCTTGGCCTTGTCAGAAGATATCTCATAGTTCTTTCATCCAGACCTATCTCTGCAAATGTCAGGAATTTATAAGGTATCAACCTCAATGACATTGCAATATGCCCTCTTTCCTTAAAAACGCTTACCCTGAACCTTGCAAGGTCCTTAAAGGCAAAACCAAAGTCAGTACCACCTATCTTCTGAAGTTCTTCCTGATGTTCCCTTGAAGTTATTGCTTTCATATAATTAACAGTATCATCAGGTGTAAGCGGCTCATTTCCTACCTTTGTAAGTCCACCATGTAATCTGAGCATAGGAGGGAGGCCTACATTGATATGCAGGTCTGCTCCATTTTCTCTTACCTGCAATTCAAGAAGTTCTTCAATTCTTTTAGGCACCTTTTTCTCCTGTTACACTATAAACCTCATCAAGGGTTGTTATTCCCTTTTTTACTTTTATATACCCGTCTTCTACCATCATCCGCATTCCGTATTTACGGGCAACAGCCCTTAATTCTGCTGTTCCAACTCTTCTAAGCGTAAGTTCTCTGAGTTCGTCATTCATTGCAAATATTTCAAAGATACCCAACCTACCACGAAAACCAGTAAAATTACATTCATTACATCCCTTTGGTATACATACATTTAACTCTTCTCCATCTTCAACCTTTAACTTTTTCTTCATCTCCTCATCCGGCTCTATCTTTTCCTTGCAATAAGAGCACAGGACTCTTACCAGTCGCTGTGCCATAACCCCCTGTACTGAAGAAGCAATAAGAAAAGGAGGTACCCCCATATCTATTAAACGTGTTATCGCGCCAGGTGCATCATTAGTATGAAGAGTACTGAATACAAGATGACCTGTAAGGGCTGCCCTTACAGCAATATCTGCTGTTTCAAAATCACGTATTTCTCCCACAAGTATAACATCAGGGGATTGCCTTAAAAAAGACCTTAATACAGAAGCGAAAGTAAGACCGATTTCTGCATTTACAGGGGTCTGGTTTATTCCTGGGATCTGATATTCAACTGGTTCTTCTACAGTCATAAGTTTTCTATCCATTGTATTCAATGCATTTAAAGCAGCGTAAAGTGTTGTTGTCTTACCTGAACCGGTAGGTCCTGTTACAAGAACAAGCCCTGCTGAGTATTTTAATAATCCTTGCCACTTCTCAAAATCATCAGGTAAAAAACCAAGTTCTCCAAGTCCCTTTAACATAGATGTCTTATCAAGTATTCTTAAAACCACACTTTCACCATAAATACCAGGCAGTGTAGAAACCCGGAAGTCAATGGGCTTACCACCAATATCAAGCATTATTCTACCATCCTGTGGCAGACGTTTTTCTGCAAGGTCCATCTTGGACATCAGTTTTATTCTTGCAATAGTTGCTTTTTCTATTCTCTTTGGGGGGGATACAACCTCGTAAAGTACTCCATCTATGCGGAATCTAACCCTGAATTTCTTTTCAAGTGGTTCAAGATGTATATCACTTGCCCTGCGCCTGAGTGCCTCAACAAAGATAAGGTTGCATATTTTAACAACTGGTGCCTGTAAAGCAATCGTCTCTTCATCTTCTCCGCC
>JAMWCZ010000080.1 GCA_023819225.1 Candidatus Omnitrophota bacterium | reverse complement strand
AAAGATAGATACAAAAGTTTCATGGCATCAGTCTGGACTAATCGGTATGAGTATTTGAATTTTTTGAAATATCCCAAGCAAGTGCGGAAGTATCTCTATACTACCAATGTTTCAGAGAATTTCAATCGTCGTTTAGAGTGGATTTGTCAGCATTTAGGAGGATCCTTTCAGAGTGAGGAGATTTTAGGGATCAATATAATTTTGCAGATGGATGTTTAGTGTAGGTAAGTGGGGTATTGCAAATCCGTATTTTAAGAATTGTGAATATGAACTACCCCAAATGCATCGGCTGAAGTTTAAAGACATGGATGAGGACTTAAAGAATGAGATAAAAAAGGATGAACAAGAGAAGGAAATTGCTTATAGGAAAATGCAGAATTTGAGATACCTTAGGTAATACCTCCCACATCTTTGAAAAGTTAGAAGATTCTGTGTGGTAGCATTTATCCCCCTGCCCCTTACCCTTCATCCTCATCTTTATCATTCTCCTTCATATGGGGAGGAATTTAAGAATCTTCCCTTTTCCCTCACCTTTTATTCTCTCTCCCCACACTGTCCCCCTCTCTTTTTCCCTCTCCCCATTGGGGAGAGGGTATGGGTGAGGGGATTCCCTCGCCCCGCACAGCGGGGAGAGGGATAGGGTGAGGGGATTCCCTCGCCCCTGCCAGAGGGGAGAGGGGTGCCGAGTAGATGAATAAAGATCCTCTACTGGCACGCCCGCCGAGTTGGTGAGGCGGGTGACCGAAGCCCGTAAGGGCAAGAAGGGTGAGGGGGGCCCCTCTCTTTTACCCTCTCCCCATTGGGGAGAGGGTATGGGTGAGGGGGTCTCCTCTCTTTCCCCTCGCCCCGCTTTGCGGGGAGAGGGTGTGGGTGAGGGGGAAAAAGATTCTCCACTCCTATATCTTACTTATGTGTCTCAAATTCTACAGCAATTCTCTCTCTTTTTGATACAGGAGCGGTAGTGATTAAGGATTGCAGAATTTGACAGAGAGATGAAAAGTTCTGTATAATTAAGATATGAAAAGAATATGTTTCACTTTTTTATTCACAATATCTTTTTGCCTCTTTGCTGATGATATAGTACTTAAAAATGCAGATTCAGAATACCCTTATCTTCGTTCTGATGTGAAAACACTCGTAGATAAAACATTCTCTATTAATGCAAAAGAAAGAGCAGAGGCAGCATATAAGTTGGGAAAACTTGGAGAAAAAGCAGAAAAGGCATCACCATTTTTAATAAGGATGCTTAATGACAACAGCCCTGTCTTCTGCAGTTATAACGGGTATGGTGTATGGAGCACAACAGGAAAAGAAGCAGCAAAAGCACTCGCTAAGATAGGAAAACCATCTTTAAGATATATCATCCCTGTACTTGAAAATAAACATCCGTATATATCTGTAAAGCCCGATATGGAGAGAAATATAATTATTTACCTTACAGAACTATCCGGTGAAAACTTCGGGGATGACCTGTTTAAGTGGCTCAACTGGATTAAGGCACAATTATCATCCTCTTGACTTACCGCCTGAGATGTTTATAACCGTTCCTGTGATATAAGATGCAAGGTCTGATATAAGAAATGCTACTACGTTCGCTACTTCCTCGAGTGTTCCTACTCTACCAAGTGGTATTGAGACCTTTTCATATGATTGCCTCAACTGTTCTACTGTAATTCCTCTCGTATATGCAAGTGCCCTTTCATACTCAGGGGTTCTTAAAGCAGTGGGCTCAAGTATACCAGGGGCAATCCCAACAACCCTTATTCCATATCTCCCTAACTCCTTCGCCCAACTTCTTGTAAAGGAATACATTGCTGCCTTTGTTCCTGCATATATACTCTGGCCTTCCGAACCTTCAAGACCACTTTCAGAAGAGACATTTACTATCACCCCTTTTATTTTGTCTTTTATCATCTCCCTTGCAACTGCCTGTGCACAGAAGACAGCCCCCTTCTGGTTGATTCCTGTTATCTTTTCAAAAATTTCCTCTGTTATCTCTTCCTTTCCTGCAGGGTCAACAAGCAACCGCGGGATAAGAATCCCTGCATTGTTCACAAGAAAGTCAATCCTTCCGTATTGTTTTTTTGTTATTATTACCATTTCTTCAATATCTTTTCTCCTGGTTACATCCGTCTTTACAAAAAGGACATTCCCATATTTTTTCTTGAATCCCTCCTCAACAGAAAGCCCCTGTTTTTCATTAATATCAGAGATAACAACTCCCGCTCCACACTGAAGAAGTTTTTCTACTACTGCTTTGCCTATACCACTTGCGCTACCTGTTATTATACCTGCTCTCCCTTTAAGGTTTATCTCTACCATAACTTTCCCTCTATCTATATTTCTATAACTGCTTTTATCACACCATCCTTATACTCTGCAACTAAGTTTAATGCTTCTTCTATTTTTTCGAGCGGAAACCTATGGGTAACAATAGAAGAAAAAGGTATATCTTTTCTTTTCTTCATAAGTTCTATTGCAAGTTCTGTTGTATGTGCGGACCTTCTGATATTGGTCACATTCAGTTCTTTTCTTCTTATACTATGGGCATTGAACTCTATCCTGTCATCCGCTGGTATTCCATATATTGCTACTTTACCACCTATCCTTACAACCTCTGTACTTTGAAAAAATGTTTCTCTCTTACCTGCTGCTTCATAACATATATCTACACCCACACCTTTTGTCTCTTTTTTTACCACTTCAACAATATCCTCTTTTGAAGCAAGAACTACCCTTTCTGCTCCTAATTTCTCAGCCATTTCAATACGCGGTTTTAAAAGGTCGCTTATAAATACCTTCCTTGCACCCCCTATAACCACAGAAAAAAGAACAGAAAGGCCGATAGGTCCTGCTCCAATAATAGATACACTATCTCCAACGGAAAATCCACTCAACCTTACACCATAAAGCCCTATTGCCAGTGGTTCTGATAATACCCCTTCATCATAGTCAACTTCACTGGGAAGTGGTATAAGATTTCTCTCAGGCATAACTACATATTCCCTTAAAGCACCATCCACAGGAGGTGTACCAAAAAATTTTACATCGGGGCAGAGATTTGGCTTGCCGGTAAGACAATGGAAACACATACCACAACTTATTCCAGGTTCTATCGCCACCTTCTGTCCTTCCTTTAAATGTTTTACACCTTTCCCTATCTTTATAATATCACCTGCTGCCTCATGTCCTAATATAATAGGGTTTCTTACTATCTGGTCACCAATTTTCCCTTCAAGATAATAATGTATATCCGAACCGCATATCCCTACGCTTCTTATACGCACAAGAACCTCTGTTTCATCTTTTATCTCAGGGCAGGGTATGTCTTCTATAACAACCCTCCTCTTTTTTATGAGAAATGCTGCCTTCATTATTCCTCCGGAATTTTTGACAAACTTAGAGTATAAGTATAACATATCTTATTATATAACAAAACACAACAGGGATATAAAATGCAAAGAGGTATATTAGAGATATCAAAACCAGCAATGACATCGAGGGAAAGGTTCAGAAGGCAGATGCATTTCCAAACAATTGACAGGGGCATACACTGGGAGTTTGGTTATCTTGGAGAAACAATAGATAGATGGCACAATGAAGGACTGCCAGAGTATTTTGAAAGAGGTGAAGGGGACTTTTCTGTAGAGGAGTTTTTCGGGGTTGAGAAAAAGATTATGATTCCTATTAATATTGGAGTTTTTCCACTATTTACTGGAGAAATCAAAGTGTTGAAAGAGGAGAAAGGTAAAAGAATTGAACAACTACCAGACGGCACTATACAGGAAGTAAAAACAGAAGGAATAAGAACCATTCCGCATTATATAAAGATGCCTGTCTCTAACTGGGATGACTGGAAGAAGTTTAAGGAACGGTTGAACCCTGAAACACCGGAGCGTATCAATTTTGATGTAAAACATCTCAATGAGAAATTGAGACATTGCCCTTATCCTGTAGGTATTGAACTGGGTTCTTACTTTGGTATACCAAGAAACTGGGTTGGGTTTGAACAGATTTCTCTTATGGTATATGACCAGCCAGACCTTGTAGAGGATATTATAGAAACCCTTACTGTATTATATGAGACAGTTCTTTCAAAGGTTCTCCCTGAGATAGAGGTTGACTTTGCTGCTGGGTGGGAAGATATATGTTTTAGAAATGGTCCGATGGTCAGTCCTGATATGTTCAAAAGTATAGTAGGGCCACGGCTGAAAAGAGTAACAACACTATTGCGGCAGCATGGAGTTGATGTGATATGGACTGACTGCGATGGTGATATAAGAAAACTTGTTCCTATATGGCTTGAGTGCGGAGTTAACTGTATGTTTCCGTTAGAGGTCCACGCGGGTTCAGATCCTGTAGAATTAAGAAAAGAATACGGGCACAATATACTTCTAAGGGGTGGAATTGCAAAGTACCAATTAGCATTAGGGAAAAAGGAGATATTGAAAGAATTGAAAAGGATAGAAAAGGTATTTGAAGATGGCGGATATATACCACATGGTGACCACCGTATCCCCGAAGATGTACCTTATGAAAACTATAAGTACTACATCAGAGAAAAACTTACTATGATGGGATGGCACAAAGATGACATTGAAAAAATTGATGGACTGAAATAATTATTTCAATAGACGCGGGTCAGTTTCTATTTGAATCTTTACATTTTTCTTTGGTTTTGATAACTTTTTAAGATTTTCCATTAACCTGTCATACTCTTTCCTCTTGACAGGAATCTCTACTGTTTTCCCCTTTTGCCCTGAAAGGATACAGGCATTTATAAACTCTATCGTATTCAGGCCATCTAATCCAGTAGCAAAAAGTTTTTCTTTGTTTAATATTGCTTGTGCAAAATTTTTTATTATCTCTTTCTGACCTGTAGAAGCATTACTTTCAAATTGATACACCTCTTCTTTTGCTTCTATGGATTCCCACATCTTTTTTGCTTTACGGGTAAATACAGATACAGGAGCATTATATCTATACAGTTTTATTTTATATCCATCTATTATCAGTTTTCCTTTTTCCCCTGCTATTTCAATATAAAAGTTCCTCACCGGTTCACAGGTTGTTGTATAGTAATAACCCCTGGCGCCATTTTTATACTCTAAAAACGCACACACCTCATCTTCAACCTCTATTTTATGTAACCGTGTCCTTGTCTTTGCCTCTACTCTTACAGGTAATCCCGCAAGTGCGATAAAAAGGTCTATAATATGTGGTGCCTGATTGACAAGGACGCCGCCACCTTCTCCCTTCCAGGTAGCACGCCAGGAACCGCTGTCATAATACGCCTGGGAACGGTACCAGAGGTCAACACATACAGTCCTGTGTATCTTTCCTATATTACCACTTTCAATAATTTCCTTTGCCTTTATAAAAAATGGTTCTGTCCTCATCTGATGCATAACAGCAAAAATCTTATTATATTTCTTTGCTTCCTTTACCATACGTTCTGCATCTGAAACAATAACCGCAAGTGGTTTTTCACAAAGTACATGTAGTCCCTTCCGAAAGGCATATATAGATATATCAGGATGGAACCAGTGAGGAACTACAACAATTACTGCATCACATAATCCACTGTCTATCAATTTTTTACTGTCTATGAAATAAGGAACACTGAACTCTTGCCCTCTTGATTTTGCAAGTTCTTCACTATTATCGCACACGCAGGTAAGAACCACATCATTAATGGAACGGACATTCTTACAATGTCCGTAGCCCATAGCACCAAGTCCTATTATACCTATCCTTAATTTTTTCATAATTCTATTTTGCAAATTTAGGGTCTGTTACCCTTTGAACCTTTACTGCTTTCTTAACCTTTGACTTTGCAATGAGTTGTTTCATTAAGTTGTCATACTCTTTTCTGTTTAAAGGTATCTTTACTGGCTTACCTGTCTTCCCTGAAAGGATGCAGGCATTGATGAATTCTACTGATTTAATTCCTTCCTCCCCTGGAGAAATAAGATTTTCTTTCTTAAGTATTGTTCTTGCGAAGTTTTTTATTATTTCACCATGCCCTACTGGAACATTCGTATCAAGTTCAATCTTTTCCTCTTTTACCTCAAGCGATTCCCACATATTCTTTGCTTTATATGTAAATTTTGACACAGGCATATTATACTTATAAAGCGTTATAGATGTGCCATTCACAATTATTTTTCCCTTCTCACCGGCTATATCCATAC
>JAMWCZ010000079.1 GCA_023819225.1 Candidatus Omnitrophota bacterium | reverse complement strand
TTCTTTATATCAAACCCAACAATATCCTTCTCACCCAAATACTTAAGACACCTTATCCTTCTTTTGCCCATTGAACCAAGCCCTATCACAAGAAATCTCATCTTCCTCCTTTTTTGAAAATTTTATCAGAAAAATATCTAATAAGATTTTCTCTCTTCTCATCTTTAAGTGGAGATTGGAAATTACTTATAAACTCTTCAACCTTATTATGTGCCCTTTCCAGCATTGATTTACCTCTAGTTTCATCAAATAATTCACTATAAAAAAATTCACCACTGCGGAGGTTTTTCAGTGTAAGGTTATCTGTTAAAAAGTTTCCCCCAGGACCAGCATTTTTTATGCTCTCTATAGATTCTTGTAAGTCATCAAAATTGATGCCTTTCATCAGATACTTTGCAACCTCTAACCAGACAGTATGTATCACCATCATTTCTGCAGACATACCTATAGCATTATAAAAGGAACCAATACCATGAAAAATATTGGCTCCTGAACTATATGCTGCTAACATAAAAAGTACCCCCTCTGCACCACTCTGCACATCAAAACTATACCCCATACTCCCACCACATTCTACACCTGATGGCAAATTATATCTTCTGGCTAACTGTCCTATAAATAACCTCTCAAAAACCTTCTCCAGTGTGTAATACCTGTCATGCCCTGTCCTTAAATCCATCACAGAACTTCCCATTACATATCTGTATGGTATGCCCGGCTTTAACATCTGAGATAGTGCTGCAAGAGAAATATTTTCTGTATTTGCCTGGAGAAGTGTCCCTATCCTGCTGTAAGGTGATGTCATACCTGCCATAGGACATATTGTTGGAATTAAAGGGATGTTGTTCTTACAAACATCCAACAAAACCTCTGCATTCCAGTCACCTAATTTAAGAGGACTTATCACTGCAACAGCCACACTTAATATATTTTTATCTGCAGAAAGCCCATCTTTTAATATCTCCGCTATCTCTTTAAACCTTCTGTATTGTTCAAGAGAACTCGGTACAAATGTGATGTGTTTGTTCTGATAAAGTAAATGTTCCAATAAAGCATGCCAACTGGATGTCTCATCAGAAAAGTCAACCACAGGAAAATCCATTCTGCTCATTGTTATTACATCAGATATACTTTGTCCTACAATCGTGTTTCTTCTTATATCTTCAAGACAAGGTCTTCTTGGCATCTGTGTCTTATAGTCAATTATCCATGGGTCTGTTACTATCGCTTGGCAGTATCTGTTTTTATCACCAATAATATACTCTTCTTCATTCAAGTCAGATATTTTATATTCTGAAGGACACAAACTTAAAAGTTCTCGCAAGAGTTTACGCGGAAACCTTATCCTACCAGAATTTTCCTCTACAAATGCACCGTTTTTCCTTGCTATTTTAATTATCCCTTCATTCTCTACAACAAATCCCACCTTTTCCAGTATTTCCTCTGTCCCTTCTATTATTTGTTCAATCTGTAACTCATTTAATAAAACCATACAAA
The DNA here is from genome assembly GCA_023819225.1 of Candidatus Omnitrophota bacterium. Classification (GTDB taxonomy): domain Bacteria; phylum Ratteibacteria; class UBA8468; order B48-G9; family JAFGKM01; genus JAAYXZ01. Next base: position 4,791 of record JAMWCZ010000079.1, on the reverse strand, counting down.
CCCTTCCTCTTATTAACACAAATTCGCCTCTCTTTAAATTTTTATATGAATATGTTGACAAAATATCTTCCCAATACAATCCTCTACTGCCCAGTAAACTATAAGAAATTCTTCTTCTCCGACCCTTAAAAATGATGGTTGACCAAATTTAAGTCCCTTCATATCTTTAATTCCACCGATTTTGATAGAAGGCATATCTCCCCATATCTTCTCTGTAGCAATAACTTTCCAATTATCACCTTTAAAATCAATAAGATGAACATATAATCCCACATCCCCTTCTCTATAACAGTGAACCGATAAAAGAAAATTATCCTGCAAAGAAATCAAATTGGAACTCTGACCTGGTATTCCTGTATCCATAAGAGAAGACCAAGTAAAACCTTTATCATAAGAAACAACAATATGGTTTGTAAGACTTTCACCTTTTACTTCATCAAGAAGCCACATTAGAATAACAATCCTACCGTTTTCTGTTTGACAAGCACGAGTTTCATAAGCACTCACATTCCTATCAATAGGTCTGTAAAAAATGGTTTTATCATTCCAAGATTTACCATTATCCTTACTTCTGAGGAGAACACCTATTCTTCCAGAAGGACGAGAACCATCCCATATTGGGAAAGTAGACCCTGGTAGGATGATCTCTCCACTTTTTAATTGAATACATGTTCCAGAAATTTCAAGTGTTTCAGGTCTACTCAATGGAATTATCTCATGTTCAGACCATGTCTTCCCTTCATCTAAAGAAAATGAAACTAAATTCAGTCCTTTAGGTAATCCTCCAGTTTCAGGATTTACAAAAACTTTAGGATTATTCCGGTAAAAACCATATCCAGTTGCAATAAGAGAGCCATCTTTAAGGAGAGCTGGTTTAAATAAACATGGACCAATATTTTTATACTTTGTTTTTTTCAACATCGGGCCTTCCAGTATCCAAGTTTTCCCTCTATCTTTTGAACGGGAAACAAAAACAGAACTATTCATTGACTCAAACGCATCTGCTACCATAAAAAGAACAATAATATCACCAGAAGGTGTCATTGTAATACCAGGAAAATAAGCATGTCTACTTACAAAATTTGGTATAGGATTTTCATAAATAATTGCCCTTTCAAGAACTTCTATAAATTTTTTCATACAAACTTAATTCTCCTATAGCAATAAATTTTTTAATCTTCTAAGGATATTGTATATTTATAATAGTCAGCAAGCATCCACCTATTATTTTCAAATCCTCTTTCACCAAGTCTACTTAAAAAAAGAACTATATCCCTTGTTTCTCTATCTTGATAAATTCTGAAATTTGAAAATTGAACTTCTGCTGGCTCACCTTGTTGACGCCTCTCTATTACTCTTATAGTATCTCTCTTAAACACAAATCTTTCCTCATCTATCTCTACTATCACAAGTGGTGTTCTTGGCCAATTACCATTGGGTCGGATTCCTTCTATACACAGATTTCCTATCCAGTAAATCCTACCATTTTTCACTGACCTGAATACCACAGACCCTGAAGAACTTGACTCTATTATGTCCCCTTTATCACATCCTAATGGCACTGGCTCTGTCCAACTCTCACAGTGGTCATAAGAAAAACTCACCCACTTATATCCAGGTCTATTAGGATACATACTGTTGTCTCCCCTGAGTATCATAGCAAAACCTCCATCCTTTCTTTCTACTATCGTCGGTTCATAAAATCCCCTTGATGTCTTTTCTAAATCAGGATAAACTGGCTTACTCAATTTCCATTCTATTGTCCCATCTTCTTTATAATCGCCAAGTATATGAACAATTACACCTGCAGGAGACCAACAACCTTTATAATGAATGGGTTTACCGCTTTCATCAGTAAAATCACTTTGAGCAGGAAAAACAATTCTACCTTTTGATGTCTTGATAGGATGGCAAAAACTTACTGCTATACCACCTGGTATATCAAAATTAAGTGGCATCTCTCCAGTTCTTGTGTTTTCTTTTATATCATATATTTCTAACACAACAGACGATGGTATGTCTACATCTAAACTGTCTTTCGGATATAACTTTTTGTCTGTTATTGTTATCAGTTTCTCTTTAGCCGGATCAAATAACCCTGCTGATTCAGCATATCTTATCTTCCCTTGAAAAGTTGAAACACTTTTATAATGCAATACTGGGTCTGTCCATGTTTTCCCATTGTCATAGCTGAATATATCAACAAAGTCATCATACCCATCTGAGTAATCTTCTCTTGAATATCTGTGTATCAGAATAGGTTTCTCATTTGAGATATATGTAACAAAACAAGGCATTACAGGTCGCCCCTTTTCATCATAACCCAAGAACTTCTCTCTCTTTACCTCTATGTCCACTTATTTTCTCTCCATTTCATATCCGTGATATCTCTAATATACCACTTCCTTCAATTTCAATACCACAAATTGTGCTGGATTGAGAAGATACTTATTAAAAATTTCGTCATTCTTATATTCCTCTTTCTTAACAAAGATTTCTTTTCTATCAATCTTATTGTAAGAATTTATACTTTCTCCAGTAAGCATTACTTCTTCTTTTAATACATATCTTCTATTCTCAGGAAATTTAAAACTTATTTCTCTACTCATATGTTCCTCATTGTTTACAAGCAAAATATTCATACCAGTATCTGTTTTAATAACACTACAAATAAATGAACACTCAGAACTCATCTTGTTTGTATATGGTCCTTTAACATATGTTTTCATTACCTCTTTCCCTTCCCTAAAAGCATCATCTAAAACCTTAAACAGGTCAAATATTCCTGTAGTATATAACCTGCCTGTTCTACCATCTCTATAAACCAGCCCCCAAGGGCCACTTGAAAAATTATGGTATAGTACATATTCAACATCTCTCCTGTTTACCATTCTCAATATCCACTCAGCAGTTCTCAAACATCCTTGGAGAGAATGTGTCTTATACCAGTATTCTCTCCAATCCTTGTTTGTATCTTCCCAGTGTGGCCAGACACCATGCTCCCCAAAACTGATTTTTATCTTTTCTTCTCCGGTAATTTCTTTTATATCTCTGCTTATGATATCAAGATATCCTTCAAGCATGGAAGGAGGTAGTCCATAGTAATATCCATGAAAAGTAACATAGTTGATATCATCCTTTAACTCTTTTATCACAGTCCTATGCCAGTCCCTCCATGTCTTGCTTTTTCTCCTTTTGTCAAAAGCAGGGTCATGAGGGGCTGTACCTGCTTGCACCAGAAATTTTGCTTCTGGCTGGATTTTCCTTATTTCTTTTATTATCTCTCTGCATCTTTTTATATAATCATCTAATTCTACGTGAAAATCAAGTTCACAGCCGAGGTCATACATTGAGATATTTACTGGCTTTTTTATACCAAACTCTATCCTTTTTTCCCCCCAGAAAGTATTTTCATCACCTATTAAAAACTCAACCAGTTCCGCGCTTTCTTTTGGAGTGTCTGACATCATATTTAATACCCAGATGAATTTAGTATCCGGGTTTATAAGCACCACTGCTTTTATAAACTCTACTATCCCTAAATTTAATTTAGTAAATTTCCTATCTGCTATCTGTTGGACTTTCCTTTCTTCTAAAAGTCCAATAGACCATTTCCATTTAAAGTAGTTTACAGGAATACCTCCCCATTTTACCAGATAATAGGGATATTCCTTGAACAGGTCTAAATAATCCTTATTTATTTCAGTTGTCTCTTCTTTTAATAAAACAGGCGCAATTGTCTCAACATCAAAATCTATACCCAACATATTAAGCAGGTCTTTTCTTACTGTATCTTTATCATCAATACTAATCTCTACCTGGGAAACCTTTGGTTTTTCCACTGACTGTACCTGAAGTTTCCCTTTAACAAGTTGAATGTTATCTATCCATACAACTCCTTTAAATGTCTTTTCCTGTTTATCTGTCCCATAATGTCTCACCCTTATAATAATTTCTTCTGTATCGTTTGGAGTTGTGAAATTTATAGTTAATGGCGTCCAATCGTTTACACCTTCAATCTGTCTAGTTGCTCTATAAAATATCTCATATCCTCTTCTATCAACAACCTCAAATCCTATAGAACCACTCTCAATATCTGTTTTTACATATCCAGCCAGTGTATATTCTGTTTCCCGCAGGACCTTTGCAAATAACATAATATGGTAAAAATTAAAGTCAAATGGAAAATTAAAAGATATCTTTAAACTTTTATTACCTGAATAAGAAACTTTGTTATCAATCTCAATGTTTACAGGAGAACTTATTATCTCCCAGTTTTTAAGGTCCCCCAACCGACTAACCTTTTCAAAATCTTCCCTGACAATTTCTTTTTCCCACTCAGGAAATTCAATTTTGTTCTCTGTCTGTGAACAGGAAATCTGGAATAAAAGGAATAAAAGGAAAAAATACCATAATATAACTTTCCTGAAATTCATATTTTTCCCTCCCTTATTTATTATCCTCTTGTTGACTGAAGCACTTTAAATTAAAAGGGGGCATCTCTTTAAGAAGACAGATAATAATACCCTCCCTTTATATAAAGAGACCCCCCTTCTACAATTTTCTCATTTACTTTTAAATTAAAATGTAATTATACCCCTGTTTTGACACCCAACAATAAAGCCATAACTCTTTAACTGTGCTGCATTTAAGGACTCTACATGGCCATCAGCAAAGGCAACATTACACCTCCCTAAATGAGCCAGATGTACAAGACCATAGTTACTACTTCCATCCCATCTACCGTACGCACTCTGAGATTGATAGGGTAATGAATATGCCTCAAATAAC
>JAMWCZ010000078.1 GCA_023819225.1 Candidatus Omnitrophota bacterium | reverse complement strand
GCACCTATAATGATACCCACAGCCATATCTATCATATTCCCTTTTATAGCAAACTCCTTAAATTCTTTAATCACTCCTTTCATAAATTCCTCCCATCCATTACATCTCTTATTTCAACCTTTTCTTATCTCTTTTATTCAATAGGTGTATTCAAGATACTTTCCTCCACCTTATAAGAGAAGTCGGACTTCCCGTCATATATAATGTTAAATATGTACTGCGTATCCGGTTTGAATTCATATTTTACGGCAGATTCTTTATATTCCTTTACCTTCTCCTTTTTAGCACCAAGGAGGATATTTAAAACACCTGTTGGTTCTTTATAATGGGTTGCTACAAACTGAACTTCATAAATTCCCTTTTCAATTGTGAAAGAGTCCTCTGTTGTTTTCTTTGAACTGAGTGTTTTTATGTTCCATGCGGTCTCACCGGATTTTCTATACTGAAATGAAACATCTACAGTATCACTTTCTCCCCATAGTTTAATAGAAGTATCGTTTTGTGATAAATCAGACAGAGAAGGATTGTTGAGTTTAATAACTATTTTTGCCGGAAGCATCTGTCTCTTCTTTTCTAATTCTGCTGCCTTCTCTTTTGCCAGTCGTTCCTGTTCTGCTCTTTCGCTGTATACACGCGGCAACCATCTTTTTCCCAATTCTTTTACATCAGCAAATGAATGCTTCAAAACAGATGTCTTTCCTTTTTGAATCATTACACGTGCAGAATCAGCATAATCACCACTGACAAGTATTATTGTGCGAAGTCCTGCAGGAATATCCTTGATTGTAACAGGTGGAACTTCCGCAATTTTAACTCCATCAAGATATAGGGTTACATCTTCAAGGTCTGTTATAATCGTAAGGTTACCTGTCCATTTAGCCATTTTTGCTTCACTTACAGAGACATCTTTTTTCTGCACTTCTTTCACCATTGTTATCTGGACTATTGTAACCTCATTCTCCACAATTTTGATTTCTTGGGAGTTTGTTACGTACCCACTAAGTGTTGCCTTGAGTGTATAGGTACCCGGCTTAAGCGTGGTAAGAAGTGGTGTCCTCCCTATACTTTTACCACCAACTTCTATACCAGTTCCATCAGGGACACTTGTCACCCTTAAAAACCCTTCCTGAGCAAATAACAGCCAACAACTTAAAACTAATATCACTCCTATCATCGTAAATCTTTTCATATTCCCTCCTTATCGGAGAAGAATTTAAATCTACCGACATTGTAAATTTTATAATATTTCTCCAACAAATAAAAGTAGAAACTAAAATTTCCCCTCACCCTACCCTCTCCCACCAAGGGACGAGGGGAATGCCTCTTTACCCCTCACGCTTACCCTCTCCTACAAGGGGAAAGGGAGAAGGGGAGATGAATATATTGTGGCATAAATGCCACCACTACAAACTTTATAGAAAAACTTTTCTGGACATTTGATTTTTTTATGGTATAATATATCAGGTCAATAGCGAGATATCAATTCTGATACCCGCCTTTGTCTGAAAAACTCTGCCCATAGCAGGAAAGGAGGCATTATAGAAAAATAGATGCAGTAGCAGTACCAGTGAAGTAGAAAATAAAAAAGATGCTTTCCTGGAAAGGAAAGCCAAAAGAGAGGATATTGAGAAATGGAACAGAAACATAAGTTATATGTGGGTAATTTGAACTATGAGACAACAGAGGATGAACTTAAAAACTTCTTTTCTGAAAAAGGAATAGAGGTAAAAAGTGTTGTACTTATCACGGATAAGTATACAGGTAGACCAAAGGGCTTTGGTTTTGTAGAGGTGCAATCAGAATCTGTATTGCAGCAGGCGGTTGAAGCACTGAACGGACAGGAACTCAACGGAAGAAAACTCACTGTGAACAAAGCCAACCCACCCCGCGAAAGAACAGGGCATTCCGGGTTCAGAGATAGAGGCGGATTTGGTAGTAGAAAAAGTGGATTCGGTAGAGATAGACGTTCCAGATATTAATCCTTCAACTCATCTGCCAAATTTATAGATAACCAGACCTGATGGAACCTTTGGGTAGAAATATGTTGTCTTCTGGGGCATCAGTTCACCATTAAGACAGATATCAAGAAAGTGTTGTTTATTAACTGCCTTAAGGAAGAATATTACTCCACTATTTTTCTTTTTATACTCTTCCAGCAGATACTCAGGGGACTGATGGTATATAACATCCTGGGGCTGTGTATCAAAAATATATGGCATTATGAACTCATGGAGTAATACTGTATCAAGTGCTATCCACCTATTAGAAAATTTATCAGAGAGATGTTTTTTTATATCATTTATGTCTTTAAGCACAATGGTATAAAATCTGCTGTTTTCATAAACACCAAAGACATTGTTTTTTTCCCGCTCCTGTATCTGGTGCATTGTTTCTAAGTCGGGTACTTCTGTAATACTGAAATATCTCTTGAATATATCAAGACAGTTAATAAATGATATATCATAAGGGATATACCTGTGTATAGGTAATATCAGAACTGCCGGTGATTTTATATTAATGAGAAATACAAGGACAAAACGGTTTTCAGGTGAAGGATTGTCTTTATAGTATTGAAGTGCAGCACTGTACCTGTGGTGTCCATCTGCAATAATAAGGCACCCTTTTGAAACTATCTTTTTTATATATTTTACATCAGCGTTATTAAGAATCCTGCCGAACTCAAACTTTTCCTTATCTATTGTGTATCCAACTGTAATAACAGGAGACCTCTCTATAATATCTTCCACAGCAAAAGAATTATCCTGATACAGCATAAGCACAGGTGAAAAATTTGCCCTGCATTTCTGTATAAGTTGATACCGATTTGTAGAGTACTTTTCAAATATCCTCTCATGAGGAATTACATTGCCTGTTTTGAAATCTTCCAAATGAAGCAGAGTAAAAAAACCTTTCCTTGTGAATTCCTTTTCCCTCCATATAAAACGATGTTTCATAAAATAAAAACCCTCTTCTATGTCCCTTACAAGAATCCCACTCTCTATCCATTTATCAAACTTTTTCTTTACATCATCGGGATTACAACTTCCTGATATAAGGTTTATGATATTGAAGGAAGAAATTTCCCTAAGATATTTTTCCATCTGAATATCAATAACATCCCAGGGAGGAGCAATTACTTCACTTATCTCTTTTATTTTATCGGGATTGTATCTATAGCCACAAAAAGGTTCTATATCTACCATATCTTTTTCCTTTACCTAATAGATTTATAAATCTATTTCATTCCACTGAAACAGCCGGCTGATTAAAAGAAAGATACACTATTACCTTTGAAATTTTTCTTTTATCTGCATACCATTGGTTGAAATACTCTTCCCTTTTACGCCATAATAATCTTTTCTTTATTGACTCTCTATCCACATCTTTTATCTGGTTTTCTTTTATATGCTTTTCTATCTCTTCATCAGAAACAGAGATATTACCTTCAGCAATGACCATCTCTTTAAGTTTTTCTATTGTTATCCTTTTTCTTAATTCATCCTCTATCTTTCGTAATTCTTCAGGAGAATAAGAAGAGATAACTGTCCTGTATTTATTCTCATCAAACCTGCCCTTTTCATCAAGAAATGCAGGATCTGACTTTACCACCTCAACTATTTCATTATTCAATACCCGTATTCTTCTGTGCCTTGCTTCCTGAAGTAAGATTTTCTCTCTTATCATACTTTCCAAAACACCCTGTTCAATATTAAGTCCTTTAAGAAGTTCCGATGTCTTATCGCCAAATATCTTTCTGTACTGCTCCTCCACCTCTCCAAGTTCTTTATAATACTCTTGGAGGGTAATGTGTTCTTTATTTACAGTCGCTGCATAATACTGGGACTTTCCACCACCGCCTACTCCTACCCCCCAGATTAAAAAACCAGGAATAATCAGTATAGCAATTATCCAGAGAATAATCTTCATATTCCTTCTCTTTCTGAAAAATTTCGTAATCATTTCAGTCAACCCCCTTTAATATTATTACAAACTCTCCTTTCATCTCCTTGTCCTGATAATACTCATAAATTTCAGAAACAGTCCCTGTCTTTATCTCTTCAAATTTTTTGGTTAGTTCTCTACACACTGTCATCTCCCTATCAGGAAAGACATCCTTTATAAATGCGAGTGTCTCTTTTATTCTGTGGACTGACTCATAAAAAATTATAGTTTCCTTTCTTGTTTTTAGTTCTTCAATTATCTTTCTTTTCTTTCCCTTCTTTCTTGGAAGGAATCCATAGAAAACTATTCTATCTGCTGGAAGTCCACATACAGATATTGCAGCAGTAAGAGCAGAGGGTCCGGGAACAGCAGTTACAGGGATATTATTTCTATATGCCTCCCTTACCAGCAGATATGCAGGGTCGGAAACTCCCGGTGTCCCCCTGTCACATATAAGTGCGATATTTTTTCCCTCTAATAAAAATTTAATAGCCCTCTTCAGACGATATTTTTCGTTTTCTCTGTAATAACTCACCAGCGGTTTTTTTATACCGAGATGATTCAATAATTTTAATGCTTCCCGTGTGTCTTCACAAAAGATAACATCCACATTTTTCAAGGTATCTACTGCCCTGAATGTAATATCATCTAAATTCCCGATTGGTGTTGCTATAATATATAACATTAAGTTAAAAGTAAGTGTTGACTTTCTGAACGATAAATTATAAACTAATCAGGAATTTTTTTCAAAGGGAGAAATTATGGACTATGAAAAAGTCATTCCCGGTATAATAAAAAAAACAGATAGCAAGATACTGCTTGTAGTTTTAGATGGTGTCGGTGGACTGCCTCACCCTAAAACAGGGAAAACAGAACTTGAAACAGCCAGCACTCCATTTCTTGATGAGATGGCATCAAAAAGTTCTTGCGGACTTACCATACCTGTTCTTAATGGTATTACCCCAGGAAGTGGCCCCGGACATATTGCGCTATTCGGCTATGACCCGATAGAAACACAGATAGGAAGAGGTGTACTTGAATGTTTAGGTATTGGCGCTCCTGTGGGAAAAGATGATGTTGCAATCCGTGGGAACTTTGCTACTGTGACACCTGACAGGATAGTAATTGATAGGCGCGCAGGAAGGATATCAACAGAAGAGAACCAGAAGATTGTCTCCCTTCTTTCAGAAAAGATAAAAGAGATAAAAGGTGTAAAGGTATCTATATATACTGTAAAAGAACACAGGTGCGCAATCGTCCTTAAAGGGAGTGGCCTTGCACCTTCTGTATCAGAAAACGATCCGCAGAAAGAAGGACTACCTCTAAAGCCCATAAAGGCACTTGACAGGTCATCAGATAAGACAGCCGAAGTATTAAGTGAAATTGAAAGACAGGTAATGGAAATTCTAATGCCTATTGACACAAAAGCAAAAGGGCTGTTATTCAGAGGTATATCAAAACTACCGGATATTAAGACATTTAGTGAAAAATATAAACTCAATCCAGTATGTATAGCAACATATCCAATGTATAAAGGTATAGCAAAGGTTGTGGGTATGAATGTGATAGACGGACTGGAGACAATTGGAAGTGAAATAATCGCCTTACAGGAAATTTATAATCAGTATGATTTTTTCTTCATCCATATAAAAAAGACAGATAGTTATGGTGAGGATGGAAACTTTGAGGCAAAGGTAAAGACCATTGAAGAGGCAGACAGATGTTTAAGTATAATAAAAGATATGAAGTTTGGTGCCATCGCAATTACAGGAGACCATTCAACCCCTGCCCTCCTAAAATCACATTCCTGGCATCCTATACCACTTTTAATAAATTCACCCTATGCGATACCGGATGATACAAAAAGATTAACAGAAGTGGAATGTGCTAAAGGCATATTAGGTAGGATATACTCTAAAGAGATTATGTACCTTTTGCTTGCATATTCACTGAAACTTGACAAATTCGGAGCATAAGATGTTTAAAGGTGGAGTTAAACTTGTTGACTTCAAGGAAATAAGTAAAGAGAAGGTAATTGAGGATTTTCCAGCCCCTGAAAAGGTTATCATACCACTTTCACAGCATACAGGCATTCCATCAAAACCAGTTGTCAAAAAAGGTGATGCAGTTCTTAAAGGCCAACTTATAGGGGAAAGTGCTGGATTTATCAGTAGTACTACCCATTCAAGTGTTTCAGGAACTGTAGCAGGAATAGAAAATTGCCCTCTACCTGGAGGGAAAACAGGTATTGCTGTAATAATAGAAAATGATGGGAAAGATATACCTGTTGAATCTGTAAACAGGGAGTGGCAGGACTTAAAACAAGAAGAGATTATCTCAATTGTAA
>JAMWCZ010000077.1:5553-6417 GCA_023819225.1 Candidatus Omnitrophota bacterium | reverse complement strand
TATATTTAATTTACAATCTTTTATTCTTTCCTGTCAAGTTAGCGCACAGATAGGGTAGACAGGTAACACTTTTTCATTTAATTTTTTGTTCAAGAGTCCCCACACCCTAAACCCTCTTTTTGCCCCTCACCCTAACCCTCTCCCCACTCAAGCGGGGCGAGGGGGGAAAAAGGAGCTCCCCTCACCCATACCCTCTCCCCGCACCTTTATTCCCTCTCCCCAGTGGGGAGAGGGGTGCCGAGTAGATGGGTAAAGAGCCTCTACTGGCACGCCCGCCGAGTTGGTGAGGCGGGTGACCGAAGCCCGTAAGGGCAAGAAGGGTGAGGGGTGTTTAATTCTACCATTTTAACAGGAAAAAAATCAACTAAATATTCAACCTATTCTGGTTTAAGATAAGTATACTGACGGGGTTCTTTTAAAGGAGAAAATGGTCTGCCCCCACCTTCAAAGAACTTGGTAAAAAATTCCAGGTATTGCAGACGACTTGTATGGACATATCCACCTAAAAGATTTATACCTAAGTTTGCCAGATGACCAAATATAAATAAAAGAACAGCAATAATATATCCTGCAAAAGGTATTCCTTTTGACATAAAAACCATCTCATTTACCACAAGTCCCAGGACAGCAGTTGTAAGCCCGAGCCCGAAAAGACGGCTATAACTTAAAACATCCCCCAATAGATTACCTGCTATTACATTATAGGCACCGTAAAATGCCCAGAAAAACTTCATAAAAAACCCTTTCTGGGACATCCCTTTAAGTATCATAAGAGATATAAATGCAGCCGTAAGAAGAAAGTAAAAAGCAGGGAGCAACTCTTTTCTGGAGGTAATATAGGAAACAATTATCAGGGCGACAAGT
>JAMWCZ010000077.1:0-5543 GCA_023819225.1 Candidatus Omnitrophota bacterium | reverse complement strand
AGAAGTATAAATGGTTCTCCGGACTTTTTCACCCCGTATTGCCTTAAAGAGTTTAAAAGGTTAAGATAGAGCCCCCACAAAATTTGAATATATCCCAAAATTAATGCCCATCCAAGAAAAATAAATGTCTTGTTTCCCCCTTCAAGAGGGTTTAGTATAACAAGTTTGTTAAGTGTTTTAACAATGAAAGAACTTGATGGCAACCTGGCAAGTATATCTCCAAACCATCCACCTGTAATTGCTCCGAAGAAAAGAGTTGCAATGCTGCTGTAAAGTAAAAGTCGAAAAAACTTTATTGCAGCAGGTATATATCTGAACTTTTTCATAAAAATTAGAGAAAGTGCGATGAGTATAAACCCATATGCAGCATCTGTAATACAGAATGCAAAAGAAAGAACAAAGAAAATAGAGAGATGCGGGGTAGGGTCAATATTTGTATATACGGGTTTTCCATACAGGTCTGTAACTACTTCAAATGGTTTTATAAAAGGACTATTATCAAGTAATATAGGGACCTCATCTTTAACATCCGGGTCTGATATATAAATGTATCCATCAGGAAGATGCCTCTGTATCAGTAATCCCATCTCCTGTATATCCTGTTCTTTCATCCAACCATTGATGCATTGGACAAACTTTGATATTCCGGTATTTGCTTTTGCTTCAATAAACTGAAAAAGAGAGCTTATATAGTCATACAGGACAAGAATTTTATATTTAAAGGAGATTATCTCCTTTTGTAGTTCCTCTGCTTTTTTAAGTTCAGATATATTTTTTTCTTCTATCTTTTCTACTTTCTTAAGGACTTCGGCGGGCAGGCGGTTCCACTTCCTTATATTTATAAGTGCCCCCTTCATCTCTTCTATCTTTTTAACTATCTCTTTCTGTTTTTCCGTGGGGAAGATTATAAGAAAGAGATTTTCTTCAATACTTTCAAGATGGAAACCGTATATGCTATCAGGTGCTTTATATTTTTTAGGGATGGAAAATAAGCAGAAAGAAAAGTTTTTCATTGAAAAAAGTTCTGACGGTGTGATATTAAATCCTTTTATTAATAATAATTCTTTTTTTATAACTTCTAGTTTCTCGGCTATTTTTCCCCTTCTCTCTATTTCTCTGGATATCTTTAAAAATCTTTCATATATCTCACCGAGAGGGAACTCTCTAATAATTTTTTCTTCTTCCTTACTGGTAATAACAATTTTACTTGAAAACTCCTTACCTTCCACCTTCTTTAAGATACTTTTAAGAAATTCTAACTTATGGGACATCTCTTTTAGATTGTCCAATGATACGGGTATATTTTCAAAGCCAAAACTCACGGGTAATCTATTTACTTCTACAATTCCTTTACGCTGTAATTCCCTTAAAAACTCAGATGGGTCTCCTGTAAAGAAAAGATAAAACTTCTTCATCTTTGCTATCACAACTTACTCCTTGTTTATCCTTACATACTCCTCTGTAAGGTCACATCCCCAGGCAGTAGCGTAGAAAGGACCTTTTTTTATGTCTACCTCAACAGTTATTTTATTGGACTCTTTCATCAATTTATGCAGTTTCTCTTCATCATATTTTGTAGGACTTCCATTATATACCTTTATTCCGCATAGAGAGACCTCTGTATTTTTTACATCTATCTTCGCATTAACAGAGCCGGCAGCAGCAATAACTCTTCCCCAGTTTGGATAATTGCCATATACGGCGGACTTAAAAAGATTAGAGCCAGCAATCCTTTTTGCTACTCTTTTAGTATCTTTCAGACACCATCCACCTTTTACCACTACCTCCATCAGTTTAGTTGCACCTTCTCCATCAGAAGCAATCATCTTTGCAAGTTCTATACAGGTCATTTTGAGTGATGATAAAAACTTCTCATAGTCACAAGACCCCTTCCTTATTCTTTTATTTCCTGCCCTTCCATTGGCAAGGCAGACAACCATATCATTTGTACTCATATCATTGTCTACATTAACCATATTGAATGATTCTTCCACTGCCTCTTTTAAAGCACTCTGCAACGCATCTCTTTCAATCACAGCATCTGTGGTGATAAAAGATAGCATAGTTGCCATACAGGGATTTATCATACCTGCACCTTTTGCCATCCCTCCTATGAATACTTCTTTATGTCTTCCCTTAATACCAGTTGCAATCTGAAACTCTTTAGGAACCCTGTCGGTTGTCATTATTCCTCTTGCAGATAGTGTATGGTTTTCAGGAGAAAGGTTCTTTACAAGTTCTGGAAGGGCAGAGATGATTTTTTCATAAGGAAGGACCTTTCCAATAATACCTGTTGAACCCATAAGAACTGAAGATTGTTTTATCTTGAGAATGTGGGCGAGTTCAGATGCCAGAAGTTCTGTGTATCTATAGTTCTCTATCCCATTACAGGTATTGGCATTTCCACTGTTTACAAGCACTGCATTGACCGGTTTTCTTATGTTTTTTAGTGTCCAGAGCAAACTGTATGACTTAAACTGATTTGTAGTAAATGTGCCTGCTGCCACACAGGGTGTCTCTGAATATATAAGAGAGACGTCTTCTTTATTTTCTCTTTTTATTCCGCAATGGAGCGCAGATGCAGAAAAGCCATCAGGGTATGTTACACCGCCTTTTCCCATTTTTTATTATCTCCTTTGCAATCTCAATGTCCAGTGGATATGTAATTTTTATATTCTCTCTTTCCCCTTCTACGAGATATACCTTCGCTCCAAGATTTTCAACAAGTGCAGCATCATCTGTTGCATAAAAGTTTTCTTTGTATGCCTTATAATATGCCTCTCTGATTATTTCTGCTTTGAATGCCTGAGGTGTCTGGATATATATTATATTGTCTCTATTAAGTGTTTTTTTTATAAATTGTCCGTCCCTTTCCTTGATAGTATCCCGTGGCTCTATATAAGGGACTGCTGCTCCATATCTTTCAGCGCCTTTTATCACCCGGTTAAGGAGTTCGTCTGAGAAAAAAGGCCGGGCTACATCATGGACTATTATTATTTCACTTTTTTTTAGGACGCTTAAACCCGCCTTAACAGAGTCCTGTCTATGTTCTCCTCCTGATATGACCTCTATCTTCTCATAAGATACTTTTAGTTTTTTTCTCCACTGTTCTGCATAACCGGAAGGTAGCACAACAACAATCTCATCGGACTTTTTATAAAACTTTTCAATAGAATAATAAAGGAGTTGTTTCCTGCTAATTTTTAAAAATGCCTTTGGTGTATCTCCAATGCGAGTGCCTTTCCCTCCACCGGCAATGACTACCCCTATCATTTTAGTTTAGCAAAGATAATCCTTCCTGTGGATGTCTGTATGGCGCTATCAATAATAACATCTACTATCCTGCCCTGGTATTTTGCTCCATCTTCAACAACCACCATCGTCCCATCCTCAAGGTATCCAACACCCTGACCTGCTTCCTTTCCTTCTTTGATTATCTTAAGAGGTATCTCTTCACCACTCATAAGTTTAGGTCTCATCAATGTGGCAAGTATATTGAGATTTAAAACCTTGATATTCTGAACCTCTGCTACCTTTGCGAGGTTAGAGTCATTGGTAAGGATATTTGCTCCTATATCTGTAGCCAGTTTCACAATCTTTGCATCAACTGCTTCAATGTCAGGGTATTCAGCATCATATATCTTTACATCTAAACTTTCATCTTTCCTCATCTTTTGGAGCACCTCAAGACCTCTCCTGCCACGTTGCCTCTTCATATCCCCTGAACTATCTGCAAGCCCCTGAAGTTCCTGTACTACAAACTTGGGAATGATGATAATATAGTCAAGAAATCCGCCCTTTGCAAGTTCATAGATACGGCCATCAATTAGAACGCTTGTGTCAACAACTAAAAGCCGCTCCTGCTCTTTAACTCCCCTTAAAAAAGGAAAGACGAAACCTAATTCTTCAACCCCTTTAAGTCCAATCATTATCCCTAAATAAGTAAAGGCAAAATAGAGAGCAAATCTTATATAAATTATTGTCCTGGGGTCATCAACAGGGATAAGTAGAAAAAAACCTGCAAGAAGAATTGCCGTGATAAGTCCAACTATAAGCCCTCCCACAGCAAGAAGAAGTTTCTTTAGTGAGATTTTCTCAATAAGTATCTCAAATCCTACTATTATAATAGAACCCACCAATCCAATAATAGAACCTAAAAATCTTGCATTAGGAGCGATATAATACCCTGTTAGTGTGCTTAGTATTACAAAAAAACCCCGTATAATATAGACACCCATATTTCCCCCTTTTCAACCATACTCTGCTACACTATCATTTTATCTTAAAAAATAGAAAAGGTAAAGTAGATACCCCTCACCCATACCCTCTCCCCACAGGGGCGAGGGGCTTCCCCTCACCCTTCTTGCCCTTACGGGCTTCGGTCAACGGGGGGCAGTTCACCGTCTCACTGCCCTTGCCAAACAATGCTCCTTACTCGTCGCATTGGCAATACCATCTCGCCCTCTGTGCTATGCGGTGCTCCTTACTCCTCTACCCAGCACCCCTCTCCCCACTACGCGGGGAGAGGGGAACCCCTCACCCGTACCCTCTCCCCTCTGTGCGGGGAGAGGGTTAGCCCCTCACCCATACCCTCTCCCCACAGGGGCGAGGGGAAAAAGATTCCCTCTCCCTTGAGGGGAGAGGGTGCAGGGAGAGGGTGAGACCTTTCCTGTACCTCGCATCCCCACCTATATCCTCCCCTTGTTAAGGGGAGGAGAATTTATCAACATTTCCCTCGCCTCGCACAGCGGGGAGAGGGTATGGGTGAGGGGTGCAGGATGAGGATGCAACCTTTCCTATACTTCCACCTTCATCAACCAGAAAGGATTAAGGTGAGGGGAAAATTTTCCCCTCACCTTATCTCTATTCCTTTTACAACAAATTTATCTTTACCAGCTCCAGCCAATGCCAGCATTAAGCGTGCTCTCGCCGTCACAATAGCCCCATGCACCGGTGAGCATGACTGCTGTTGATTCCGTAGGTATGACCAATTTTGCACCAGCAGCAACAGCATGTTTGTCTTTGAAGTTTCCATAGCCAATACCCACAGAGACCCTCTTTCCTTCTGCAGGTGCAGGAATTGCTGCCATTGCAGCGACAGAAGCAATACCTGAATACGCTGTCTTTTCTACCTCTTTCAGTTGCCCATAGTTAACTGCATCATATTTACTTGTACCATTCGCTACACCTGTAACTCTTACCGGGTTGCCTGAGGAATTGCTGAAGGTTGCACCGCTATCATCAAGGGTTAGGGTAGTAGAAGTTGTACCACCGCTTAAGGTAGTAGTACCTGTTGACTGGTCTACTATTAATCCATGTCCATCTGCAGTTAAGACACTAATGGTGTCAGCAGTGGCTTCTAAATTGGCTCCACCCTGCACACCTACACCAACACTGGTAGATGTAACGTTTAATCCTGCTACACTTACACCATCATCAACACGCACAAAAACTTCGGTAGCCGTAGCGTCTAATCCTGCTATATTTGTACCATCAGTTACAGTTAACCCAATATCTGTGGTTGTAACAACAAGATTATTGGA
>JAMWCZ010000076.1 GCA_023819225.1 Candidatus Omnitrophota bacterium | reverse complement strand
GGTGTTATAATATGTAGCGGTGCAACCCGCCGCTACAAGATTTGGTGGTCAGGACCGTGAGAAGGGAGAGGGGAAAGAGAGGAAAACAAAGCGAGAGAAAATGTGAATAGGTCCAACAATCAAATAGATAGGAAATTTTTAAGTAGTGTTTTTCCGTATTCTGTCAGGACTGCCTCTGGATGGAACTGGACACCGAAAAGTTTATGTTTCTTGTGGCTTATACCCATTATCTCATCTTCTTTGGTCCATGCGTCAACAATTATCTCTGGTGGTAAAGAGCCCTTTTTAATAATGAGTGAGTGGTATCTTGTAGCAGTAAAAGGCGATGGAATAGACCTATAAATCCCTGTCTTCTTGTGATATATAAGGGATGTCTTTCCGTGCATCAGCTGGTCTGCCTTAACAATTTTTCCACCATATACATAGCCGATACACTGGTGCCCTAAACATACACCCAATACAGGAATTTTCCCTGCAAAATTTTTTATCACATCACAGGAAATGCCTGCATCTTCAGGTCTTCCTGGTCCCGGGGAGATAACTATATGGGATGGGTTCAACTTCTTAATTCTTTCAATGGTGATAGCATCGTTTCTGAATACAATAACCTTTTGTTTCAATTCTCCAAAGTACTGGACAAGATTATAGACAAAGGAGTCATAGTTATCTATCATTAAAAGCATTATTATATCCTCCTTGCAAGTTTATATGCCTCCATAAGTCCTCTTGCCTTATTTTCTGTCTCTTTATATTCTCGTTCAGGGACAGAGTCCGCGACAATCCCTGCACCTGCCTGTATATACAGGGTATTCCCCTTAATGAAAAATGTTCTTATTGTTATACAGAAGTCCATATTTCCCTGTAAACTGAAATATCCCACTGCGCCTGCATAAGGGCCCCTTTTTTCGGGCTCAATCTCTTCTATGATTTCCATTGCCCTTATCTTTGGGGCTCCTGATACAGTCCCAGCAGGGAATGATGCATTTATAAGGTCAACAGCACTTTTACCCTTTTTAAGGAACCCTTCTACATTTGAGACGATATGCATTACATGTGAGTACTTTTCTATGGACATCAGTTCAGTGACCCTTACGCTCCCTGGTTTGCATACCCTCCCTAAATCATTCCTTCCTAAATCCACAAGCATTATATGTTCAGCCCGCTCTTTCTCATCAGCAAGCAGTTCTGTCTCTAACCTTGCCTCTTCTTTTTCATCTTTACCTCTGGGTCGTGTCCCTGCAATAGGTCTTATAGTTGCTTTTTCTCCATCTAATTTTACTAATATTTCAGGGGAAGAGCCAACCAGTGTAAATTCACCTGCCTCAAGATAAAACATATAAGGTGAAGGATTTACAGTTCTGAGAGCCCTGTAGATATAGAAAGGGGGAATGTCAACCTTTTTCTCCCACCTCTGGGATATAACTGCTTGTATAATATCTCCTTCTTTGATATATCTTTTTACCTTTTTTACTGCATCTATGAAAACCCTACGGTTTAAGTTACTTTTGAAA
This sequence comes from Candidatus Omnitrophota bacterium, assembly GCA_023819225.1. Lineage (GTDB taxonomy): Bacteria > Ratteibacteria > UBA8468 > B48-G9 > JAFGKM01 > JAAYXZ01. The sequence continues at coordinate 4,947 of JAMWCZ010000076.1, read as the reverse complement.
TGACTGTCTTCGGTATTGTAAGATGAGGGATGCTCTAATATTAAAGTGTGTTTTTCTATCTGTTTTTTAAGTAATTCAAGGCGGGAACAACCATCTTGATAAGCGTGTTCAGAGGAAGCGTCTTTTGTATTAACATTGGTAACAAGAATAATCTTCCTTTTAAAGTGGTCAAATATAACCATATCGCCTGCAAGGATGAAAAATAAGTCAGGGGTATTTAGAGTATCAGTTGAAATATCAGGTAGTTTTTCAATCTGCCTGACAAAGTCATAGGAGAAATAGCCAATCAATCCACCTGTAAAGCCAGGAAGGTTGGTATATGATGGTGCTCTGTTTTCCAGAAGAATCTTATCTATAACAGAGGGAGGATTTTCTGAATCTATAATCTGTTTTTCACCTGAACGGTTGTTATATATCTCAACCTCTTTTCCTTTACCCTTTATAACCAGTTCAGGGTTTGTCCCTAAAAATGAGTATCTACCAACCTTTTCTTCCTGTTCTGCACTTTCTAACAGGAAGTTATATGTGCCCTTTCTGATTTTAAGAAATGTGGAAACAGGGGTCTCCATATCACCTATCATCTCTGTATATAGAGGGACCCTTAAGTATCTTACTGTTAACTTCTTAAATGTCTTATAGTCAGGATATATATCCATCAGAGCATCTCTTCTCCTATAATATACCATCTACTCTCTCTTTCTACCAGATATAATATCTTATATCCTGTACTGGAAAAGTTATCCGAGAAATATTTTTGTTTGAAAAAGGCAAGCATCATATTGCCTAAAGGGGTCTTCCCATAGGGTAAAATCTGGATATCAGATATTTCTACCTTTATCTGTTTTTTCTTCTTATTTATGTTTTCTTTGTATGCCTTATACTGTTTCTTGTCTCTCCCACCTGAATAGAACATTTCATCATATACAGCGATGTATTTTTCTATATCCAAACTTTCCCAGCCGTTTTTCCATAATTTAAGTAGTTCCATTGCTTTTTTGAACTCTTCATAGGCAATTTTTATATCTTCTTCACCTATAGATACAAAAGTTTTTCTTACTACTATATGTTCCATTAACTTATGCAGGTCACTATCATTTACTACCACACACCCCTCACTATTATATGGAGCCCTTGCTATTGGTGTTCCATGTAGCCATATCCCATCACCATCTCTTTGTAATCTTCTGTCAATCAGATTTGGGTAGTTTAATGGATATGCTGCTATTCCATATTTCGTAGGGAGAGAAGGTCCTTCTATTTTGGAAGAGATGAGATATGTTCCATTTGGCGTTCTTTCATCTCCTTTTTGTATTTTAGGTCCTTTATTCTTACCTGTAGAGCAAGGAATGGTTGCGAGGGTTTTTAAGCCGGTACTGCTTATCTCATATATATATAATTCTTGTTTTTGCTTTGAGACATAGAAAAATTTATATGGGGTTATACCTGGCAGAACTTCAGTAACTTTCTCTTTAGTTTTCTCTACCTTTGACAGTTGTTCTATCTTTTCCTCTTCTAATTTAGCAAGTTCTACTTTTTTCTGCTTCACATAAAGTGCATATTTTAACCTTCTAAGTTCAGCATTGTCCTCTGCTATCTTCAACCCCTCGTTAATATATAACTCCGCTTCTTTATAATTGCCTCGTTGAAATAATGCATTTGAGAGATAATAAAATAGTTCCGGCTCCTTTATATTATTAATATACGCTTTTTCAAGGGCTTTGATACCACCGTCTATATTATTCATACCTAAGTAGAGTCGTCCTAACTGATACCAGTATTCTCCATTGTCAGGGAATCCCTTAAGTGCCAATTCATAAAGAATGACTCTATCAGAGATGCTTTTTACCTCATTGATGCGGCTATCAAGATATTTCTCTGTTGTTTCTCTGTCTCCAAGCAGAGATTCCATTAATATCTTTTCGGACTCATCAGATAGCCCTATCTCGGCAAGAATTATAGCAAACTCTATTTTCGCAGGGACTTCTCCTTTTATAGATGTCAGTATCCCAACATACTCTTCTATAAGTTTTTTATCGCCTGGATTATTTTTTATTGCGATGCGATACTCTTCCAGAGACCTATTAAGATATTTTCTTGCTTTATATGCATGACTAAAAAAAGAAATGTTTTCTATCCCTCGGCAAGAGGTCAGCAATAATACACTGATAATTAATAACACTTTTTTCATAAAAATATATATTATTTATATTATTCCTCAATAATAATTGCCTCTACAGGACAACTTTCTGCTGCCTCTTTCACCTTATCAGCAAGGTCTTTAGGTACATCGGGTGACTTTACGATAGAAACTGCCTCAGGCATCTCAAATACCTCAGGGCAGATATCCACGCACAGCCCACATCCAGTACAAAGCGACTCATCAATCCTTACCTTCATTCATGCCTCCTTGTAAAAATAAAAAAATCAAGTTAAAAATTTTCGGCAAAATTTTAATATCTATATCTTATTTTGTCAACAGAAACTTTTGCAGAGCAAAAATTGTATAAGGAGATATACTCCTTTATATCTCCCCTCCCTTTATTCTCTCCCCTCACCTTTTTATTCCCTCTCCCCATCGGGGAGAGGGAATGGGTGAGGGGTTCCCTCGCCCCTTGGGGGAGCGGGTGAGGGGTTCCCTCGCCCCTTGGGGGAGCGGGTGAGGGGTTCCCTCGCCCCTTGGGGGAGCGGGAAGGGTGAGGGGATTTTTGTAGCAAGGTCCTGTATGGCACAATATATTCGTCGGATAAACCTGCCCGCCAACTCTCGTAGTGAGGGGTCGTACCATACAGGGACTTATTGTTTCTCTTTGTTGTCAAATAGAAAACAGGTATCATTTATGATAAAATAAAATGTTTTCAAAGTAAAGGGGAAAAAGATGGACTATTCAAAGACAGTATATTTACCAAAGACATCTTTCCCTATGAAGGGAAATCTGAATGAAAGAGAGCCAGTATTCCTTCATTTATGGGAGCAAAGACAGATTTACAGGAAAATACAGGATAAGAATAAAGAAAGGCAGGCATATATACTTCATGATGGACCTCCTTATGCCAACGGCCATATACATCTTGGCACTGCACTCAACAAGATATTAAAAGATGTGGTAGTAAAATACCGCTCATTGAAGGGTTTCTATTCACCCTATATACCGGGATGGGACTGCCATGGTATGCCTATAGAGCACCAGGTGTTTCTGGAAATTAAAAAACATAAAAGCGAGGTGGATGTAATTGCCTTCAGAAAGAGAACGGCTGCCTATGCAATGAAGTTTGTGGAGATACAGAAAGAAGAATTCAGACGTCTGGGTGTTTTAGGTGACTGGGATAATCCCTATCTTACTCTATCGCCTGATTATGAAGCAACAATTATAAGGGCATTTGGAGAACTTGCCCTCAATGGGTATATATATCAGGGATATAAACCTATATACTGGTGTATCTCCTGCGAGACAGCACTTGCTGAGGCAGAGATAGAATACAATGACAAAAAGTCGCCCGCTATATATGTAAAATTCCCTGTTGTTGATATGGATAATACACATCTTCTTATCTGGACAACAACCCCCTGGACACTCCCTTCCAATACCGGTATTGCAGTCCATCCTGAACTTGAATATGTAGTTGTAGAAACAGAGGGAGAAAGATATATCCTTGCAGAAAAACGCCTTGAAGATATTTTAACGAAGAAACGGCAGAATGGTTCCATTATAAAAAGAGTTAAAGGGGCACAACTGGAATGCCTGAAGTATTCTAATCCTCTTGTGGAAAGGGCATCCCATGTAATACTGGCTGAATTTGTCTCTTCAGAAGAAGGAACTGGCTGTGTGCATATAGCACCCGGCCATGGAGAGGATGACTACTATGCAGGGCTGAAAAATAACCTTGAAGTCCTTTCACCTGTTGATGAGAAAGGAAGATTTACTGAGGAGGTAAAGGAATTTGCTGGAATGAGGGTTTTTGATGCAGATAAACATATCATAGAAAAACTTGAAGAGAAAGAAGCCATTTTTTATAAAGAAGAGATAACCCACTCATATCCCCACTGCTGGCGATGTAAAAAGCCAGTGATATTCAAAAGCACAACCCAGTGGTTTTTGAAGATAGACCATAACAAATTAAGGGATGTGATGATAGAAGAGATAGAAAAGGTGGAATGGGTACCTCCAGAAGGTAAAAACAGGATATCTTCTATGGTAAAACTCAGACCTGACTGGTGTCTTTCAAGACAGCGGCTGTGGGGAGTTCCTATACCTGTGTTTTATTGCTCTGGATGCGAAAAATCAATTATTACCAGAGAGACAATAGATTGTGTTGAGAAATTGGTGAGGCAGTATGGTTCTGATGTATGGCTTGAAAAGACAGAGGAAGAACTTTTACCTGATGGCTTTACCTGCCCTTACTGTGGAGGAACAAGATTCAGAAAGGAAAGGGACATACTTGATGTATGGTTTGATTCAGGTGTCAGTCATCTGGCTGTTTTAAAAGATGAAAAAGGACTTGGTTGGCCTGCTGATTTATATCTTGAAGGCAGTGACCAGCACAGGGGGTGGTTTCAGACATCCCTTATTACATCCACAGGTATAAAAAACAGAGCCCCCTATAAAACAGTCCTTACACATGGCTTTGTTGTTGATGCAGAAGGCAGGAAGATGAGTAAGTCATTAGGGAATGTTATCACCCCGCAGGAGATAATAAAAAAGTATGGTGCTGAAATACTTAGAATATGGGCAATCGCAGAAAACTATCAGCAGGATATAAGAATATCAGAAGGTATTGTAAAAAATATTGTGATGTCATACAGAACAATAAGGAATACTTTAAGATATCTGCTTGGCAACCTTTATGATTACAGGAAAGAAGAAGCAGTTTCCGATGAAGAGATGAAAGAGGTGGACAGATGGGCTATTGAGAAATTGAAAGAGACAGTGAATAATGTGACACAATACTA
>JAMWCZ010000075.1 GCA_023819225.1 Candidatus Omnitrophota bacterium | reverse complement strand
TTGCAAAATTAAGAAATTATCCCTTGAAAGGTAAATGTAAAAGTTGTAAAATTACAAACTGCCGTGGTTGCAGGGCTTTGGCATATAGTATCACAGGGGATTTCTTAGAAGAAGACCCTCTGTGTTATTTATAAGCAAAAATTAAAGGAGGGATGGGAAAATGGATATGGTACCTAAAAGGGTGTTTCTGACCAAGGGTGTTGGAAAGCATAAAGAGAAACTTACAAGTTTTGAGCTTGCATTAAGAGATGCTGGAATAGCACAGTTTAATCTTGTTTCCATCTCCAGTATATTCCCACCGCACTGTAGATTAATATCAAAACAGGCAGGACTTGCAGAACTTAAAGCAGGACAGGTTGTTTATACAGTGTTAAGCAGAAACGCTACAAATGAACCACACCGCCTTATAACTGCATCTGTAGGCATCGCAATACCAAAAGAGCGTTCACATTATGGTTATCTATCCGAACATGAGGGCTTCGGTGAAACAGAGGATAAGGCAGGTGATTATGCAGAAGACCTTGCTGCAACAATGCTTGCTACAATCCTTGGAATTGAGTTTGACCCTGACTCTTCCTATGATAAGAAGAAAGAAATATGGCGTATGTCCAACAGAATAGTTAAGACAACAAATATTACCCAGTCAGCAGTAGGAGATAAAAATGGGCTGTGGACAACTGTAATAGCAGCCGCTGTATTTATTATGGAGTAATAAATCACATTATCTTTCTTCTACAGAATAAATCTTGATTGGAGAAAAGATGGTAGAAATAAAACATAACTTTTTAGGCATCCCTGACATTCCTTTAAAGAAGGCACATTTTGTAGTTCTGCCCATACCTTTTGAAGCAACAACATCCTGTCAGACAGGCACAAAAGAAGGTCCTACAAGTATTATATATTCTTCAAATTATGTAGAACTGTATGATGAAGAATTAGATTTTGAACCATATACCTATGGTATTAAAACCCTTCTCCCTGTTGAACCAGATTATAAAAGTTTGAAAGGTATGGTATCAAAGATTGAAAAAAGCACCTTATCTTATGTTAAAGAACAAAAGGTTGTCATAGGACTTGGTGGGGAACATACAATATCCCTTGGGCTTGTCAGAGCATACCTGAAATATTACCCTGATATAAAAGTCATCTGCCTTGATGCCCACGCAGACCTGCGGGATGAATATCAGGGCACAAGGTTCAGCCATGCCTGTGTGATGAGAAGAATATCAGAATTAGGATGTCCTGTATTTTCAGCAGGAGTGAGAAGTATAAGTAAAGAAGAAATGGAACTTCTCAATAAAAATAGTAATATAAGGACTTTATTTGCACACGAGATGTATGGCAAAAAATGGATTGATATATTAAATCAAGCACTTCCTTCTGGCACATATTATCTTTCCTTTGATGTTGACTTCCTTGACCCGTTAGTCCTGCCTGATACAGGAACTCCTGAACCGGGTGGATTTTTCTGGTATGATACAGTGGAATTTTTAAGGACATTTATTCAAAGAAAAGATATCAAACTTATAGGGCTTGATATAGTTGAACTTTCATCCTCAAAACTTTTTACTCCTTCATCATTCATTGTGGCAAAACTGATATATAAAATGATTGGATTTTTGGGAGAGAAATATAAATCAACGGGTTAGAAAGTTATACAACCATCCAGCAATAAAAGATGCCTGTTTCTCTCTTATATGATTATGGAAATGCACATGGTCACAATAAAGGTCTTTACCTAAATTCAGTGTAAAAGTGTAAAGGTCTATAACTGGCACATTGTTCTTCTGCATAATTTTATCCGCTATTCTGTTATATCTTTTAACATCTGCTGAAAAACGATAAAATGACTTGCGTTTACGATTATGTATCTTTTCATCACAGGGTGTGGTTCTAATCCAGACAGGACTTAATTTTAACATTTTTATAACAGATAATATTTTCTCCAGATTTTTCCTGTACTGTCCAAGAGAAACCTGTTTTTTCCCTGTAGAAGGGTCTGTCTTAATATCATGTAACCCGCAATTCAAAAGAATTAAATCTGCTTTCAGCCCCCCTGATTTCAGTTTTTGTTCTAAAAACCTCAAGACAGATGAGGAATCACCACCATTGGCACCAAGTTCAGGGTCATCCTTATCTCTCTTTCTTGAATAAGTAACAAGTCCCTTAATGTACTGTTTAAGATATGGCCCATAATGTATGGAGATACTATCAGCAAGGACATAAATTTTTATCATCTCACCATCCCCTTTTAAATAAATATTTACTAAGCCCCGTTTTATATTTAATTTACAATCTTTTATTCTTTCCTGTCAAATTAACGCACAGATAGGGTAGACAGGTAACACTTTTTCATTTAATTTTTTGTTCAAGAGTCCACACACCCTAAACCCTCTCTTTGCCCCTCACCCATACCCTCTCCCCTGAGGGGAGAGGGAAAAGGGAAGGGAACTCCTCTCTTTCCCCTCGCCCCGCGCAGCGGGGAGAGGGTACGGGTGAGGGGATTCCCTCGCCCCGCACAGCGGGGAGAGGGGTAGGGTGAGGGGAAAATCTATTGGTCTTTGACGGGGTTCGGTATCCTTTTGAGTTTATGATACCTTACTGCCTGCTGGAATATCCCTATCTGTTGTAAGTATAGAAAATTTATCGTTGTTGAGTGTCGCAAGAAGCATACCTTTACTTTCAATCCCCTTTATTACCTTTGGTTCCAGATTTACAAGAACTACAACATTCTTACCCATAAGTTGTTCTTTCGTGTACCATAGTTTTATCCCTGCAACCAGTTTCCTTGTTTCGTCCCCTATATCCACCGTAATAAGATAAAGACGGTCTGCACCTTCCACATCCTCAACATTAAAAACCTTGCCTATTCTAATATCCATCTCCTTAAACTTTTCAAAACTAATCATTTTGTTCCTCCCTTATTTTTAACTGGAATTTCTATTGTAAATCTTGTTCCCTTCCCTACCGTTGACTGGACATCAATGGTTCCATTATGCTCTCTGACCACCTTCTGAACTATTGCAAGCCCAAAGCCAGTTCCCCTGTTGCCTTTAGTGGAATAAAATATATCAAAGATTCTTTCTTTGTTTTCTTCAGGGATTCCACATCCATTATCTTCAACCCAGATTTTTACAGTATTTCTATCTGGCAGAAACTTTGTTCCAATCTTTATCATCCCTTCCTTTTCTTTCACTGCATCCATCGCATTATCCAGAAGGTTTATTATCATCCTTTCTATCCTTCCGCGGTCAAAATATACCTCCGGTATACCTTTATCCCACTCTTCTATAAGTTTTACCTTTTTTTCTTTTAATTCATTCCTTTTAATATCCAGTGCCTCTTTTATAACAGCGTTTATATCACCAGAAACAAGTTCTACCTCCCTCTCCCTTGAGTAGTCCACCATAGAAAGCACAAGATTTTTCATCCTTTCATAACTGCTTTTCAAAATATTCCTGCCTTCCTGCATCATATCAACATCAGCCTTTTCTGCTGCCATATCAATAAGTTCAATACCATTCTCTAAATTATTAAGGATATTCTTTATATCATGGGAAAGTCCACCGATGGTCTCTCCTATCGTAACAAGACGTTGATTTTTAATAATACTGTTGACAAGTTTTATATTGCTTATAGCAAAACTAATTACAACTGCACCTGAAATGACAAGAGCACTCTCTTTGGGCGCAATAACATTTCTTCCTTTTCTTCCGACAACAACAGCACCAAACTTCTCCCTTGTAGTCCTTAAAGGCGCTGATATTACAGAGAATGTCTTGCCGCCGAGTTTTGTTTTTATCTGTATTATGCTTTCACCTTTTACAAAACACTCAAATCCTGTATCTTTAACAAGTGCAGGATTAAACTCACTTTCAGATGGATAGTGATAGGCAAGATGGAATGACTCTTTATCAGCGCCACAAAGGAAAATTTCAATAAAGTCAGGTGATAAAAAGTCCTTTATTCTGTCTCCGAGTATCTGAACAAGCGTTACCTCATTCTCAACCTGTGCCATTTTCTCTGAAAGGTGCTGCATAAACATCATCTCTGTAAAGAATGCAAGAACACCCTGTTCTACATCCTTCATCTCCTTAAGGAGAATATTTACAAAATTATCAATCTCTGTACCTTCTTTTTTCTCACCAAGTCCTTCTTCAATCTTTTTCATCAGGAAATTAAAACCATCTACAAAACCCGTCACTGGCTTTACAAGTACCTCAACTGTGCCTTTTATCGCTTTCAATGGTTTTGCCATATACACTCCATCTTTATAAGGGAGTTTGATACAAAGATGAGTTTTTTATTATCTTTAAGATACTCTTGATAAATACCACCTGCCTCTTCAATGACTATTTTACCTGCTGCTGTATCCCATATGTTAAGCCCTACCTCAAGAAAAACATCTGTCCTTCCTGCTGCAACATAGCATATATCTAATGCAGCAGAGCCCATCATCCTTATTTTTTTCACCTTATCAGCAATCCTGGAAAATATGCGTAGTCCATCCTGTATCTCTTCTTTCCCTTTCATAAGTCCAAATCCAAGTATTACATCTTTCAAATTGTTTGTTTTGCTCACCTTTATCCTGTCTCCATTCAAAAAAGCCCCATTCCCTCTCTGTGCTGTAAATATCTCATCCCTGAAAAAGTCATACACCACACCAAACCCATCGGTATCCTTAACGCAAGCAATAGATACACTGCAATGGGGTATACCCCTGTAATAGTTCACTGTGCCATCCAGCGGGTCAATAATCCAGAGATATCCTGACTTTCCTTTCTTTTCTCCTTTCTCCTCTGATATATACCCATCATCAGGAAAGTTTCTTACTATCTCATTAAGAATAATCTTTTCGCTTTCAATATCCTGCCTTAACTTCACATCATAAGCAGACACACTGGAGATTTCTCCGCTACCGAACTGTTTATTCAAAAATGCTCCAGATTTTTTAACAATCTTTTTTGCTAAGTTAAACCTCTTTTTCATCTCCTGCTTTCCTTTCTACCACATCTAAGTTTCAAAAGACAGAATTGATAGGAAATAGAACAGAAAGTATTATACCCGATTATATTAGAGATTACCAATGGAATTTGAGGTATCCAGTAGTAATCTGGTTTTGGTAATGTCAATAATTTTGTGTAAATTCATTTTGGGTGTTCCTGTTTTTCTCTGCCCAGTTTTCATTCAGGTACTGAGGAACCCCGTAGATAATACGATTACAACTTCTTTCATTAGTAAAGACCCCGCCCATAGGTTTGGTACGGCGCCGCACCTCCCTGATACTGCGTTCTAAGATGTTGGTAGTACGTATGGTTTTCCAGATGTCCTTTGGGAAATCGTAAAACTTCAGGCAATCGTTTAGGTTCTTCTCCATGCATCTGGTGGCGCGTTCCGCCTCAATCTGCCACTTCGCCTTCCATTCTTTAAACCTGCGGATAGCCTCAGTTCTGCTGGGCGCGGCGAATATTAACTTTGGCAAACGGATAAATCTCCTCCAGAGCGGAAAGCAGTGCCGGGTTACCATCCACGGTAATAAGTTTAAGGTTCTTCCCCTTTAATCCCCGGCTTTTCAGACTGACCAGGAATCCACGCCAGGCATTGACCGTCTCGCTATCTGCTATCTGAAACCCAACCAACTCCTTCCGACCATCTTTGTAGATAACCAAACCAGCCAGGATAACCTTCTTTTCTACCCCATTTCCCGCACCTCCTGCACCATCCCATCTAAAAAGAGAAATTCTGCATCATCAGAAATCTCTGCTTTTTGGAACATCTCCATCTCTTTCTCCATCGCTTCAGTTGTCTTGCTTGCTATCGCAGCGGATATCTCTGCCCCAAGAAATTCACGGGCAAATTTATTCAATTTCCTGGTGCTGACACCCAAAAGAAACAGCCGCCCTATCACCGCATCTACCTCATACTGACGCCGTTGATACTTTTCAAAGAGCCGGAATTCTACTCCCACCTGCCGTATCCGAGGTACTTGTAGTTTCTCTATCATCCCATACCGGGTTAATAAATCCCTCAGATAATTACCATTCCGATACCCTTTCCTCGTCTGCTTCCGTTGATATCTGCCTGCTCCTACCCCCTCTGTTATTGCTTCTTCTAACAGATTCTCTAAGAATACCTTCAACCCCGCTTTTATCAGGATACTTATACTCTACCATATATCCTCCCTCTGTTGTTTAAAAGATAGAATGTCGTAATCCCGTCGGCTATCATATTTCTAAAAAAGGAGGTAGCCGATGAGGAAAAGATATTCAATTAAAGTAAAGGAAAGGTTTGAAATAATGAATCTGTTGAGTTCAGGGGTAATAACAGAAAGACAAGTAGCAAAGAAGTTAAATCTTTCTATAAGACAAATTCAACGATTGAAAAAAGATTCATTCTTGAAAGTAAAACAATTGAATCTTTACTTTTTCATTGGGTTCATCGTCAAATAAATAAAATCCCTGAATCTATTGCTAAGAA
>JAMWCZ010000008.1 GCA_023819225.1 Candidatus Omnitrophota bacterium | reverse complement strand
TAAAAGTTCATTTTAACAAGGAGGGATATATGGGAAAGATGAAGTTAAGACCGCTTGGAGACAGAATAGTGGTTGAACCACTGGAAGCGGAAGAAAAGACCAAGGGAGGAATTATTCTTCCAGATACGGCAAAAGAAAAACCACAGGAAGGAAAGGTTGTGGCTGTAGGTAAAGGGAAAACAGATGATAGTGGAAAATTAATTCCGATGGAAGTAAAGGTTGGGGATAAGGTTCTTTACGGCAAATACGCTGGTACAGAAATAACTATTGAAGGCAAGGAATATATGATATTAAGAGAAGAAGATGTCCTTGCTGTTGTTGAAGACAAATAAAAACGGAGGTGTTTTATGGCAAAACAGATAATACTCGGAGAGGAAGCAAGAAGGAAGTTGCTGGAAGGAATGAATATAATGGCAGATACCTTAAGACCCACACTTGGTCCTAAGGGAAGATGTGCTGTGCTTGAGAAAAAATTTGGTTCTCCAACCGTTATCAATGACGGTGTAAGCATAGCAAAGGAAATAGAATTGGAAGACCCTATGGTAAACTTAGGTGCCCAATTGCTCAGAGAAGTGGCTTCAAAAACCAATGATGTTGCAGGAGATGGGACAACAACCGCTTCAATTCTTGCCCTCGCAATTGCAAAGGAGGGTTTTAAAAATGTAGCGGCAGGGGCAAACCCTGTACACCTAAGAAGAGGTATAGAAAAGGCAGTAAAGGCAGTAGTGGAACGGCTGAAATCAATGAGTAAGACCATAAAGGATAAAAATGAGATACAGCAGGTTGCAACCATTGCTGCTGCCAATGATATTGAGATAGGGAAGATTATAGCAGAAGCAATGGACAAGGTTGGAAAAGAAGGTGTCATTACCGTAGAGGAAGCAAAAGGCACAGAGACCGAACTCAAGGTTGTGGAAGGAATGCAGTTTGACCGCGGATATCTCTCTCCGTATTTTATCACAGACCCTGAAAGGATGGAGTGTGTGTTGAATGACCCCTATATTCTTATACACGATAAGAAGATATCAGCGGTAAAAGACATTCTTCCTCTTCTGGAAAAGGTTGCACAATCAGGAAAGCCACTTCTTATTATTGCAGAAGAAGTTGAAGGTGAAGCATTAGCGACACTCGTTGTCAACAAAATAAGGGGAACATTCTCCTGTTGTGCTGTAAAGGCACCTGGATTTGGTGATAGAAGGAAGGCAATGTTAGAAGACATTGCCATCCTTACAGGTGGACAGGCAATAATGGAGGAACTCGGACTGAAATTAGAAAATGTTGATTTAAGCATGCTTGGAAAAGCAAAAAGGGTTATAGTGGATAAGGAGAATACAACAATAGTTGAGGGTGAAGGTTCTTCCAGTAAGATACAGGGAAGAATAAACCAGATAAAGAGTGAAATTGAAAAGACTACATCTGATTATGACAGAGAAAAATTACAGGAACGACTTGCTAAATTGTCAGGTGGAGTTGCTGTTATTAATGTAGGCGCCCCCACTGAAACAGATATGAAAGAAAGAAAGGCGCGTGTTGAAGATGCATTAAGCGCAACAAGGGCAGCAGTTGAGGAAGGTATAGTTCCAGGTGGTGGAGTCGCCCTTATAAAATGTCAGGAAGAGATAGATAAATTGAAAATCAGTGACCCTGATGAAAAAACGGGGGCAAAGATAATAAAACAGGCACTGGAAGTTCCTATCAGACAACTTGCTGAAAACTCCGGTTTTGACGGAGCAGTAATTGCCCAGAAAGTAAAGGAATCTAAAGAAGACACCTTCGGATTTAATGCGGAGAAAGATGAGTTTGAAGACCTTGTAAAGGCAGGTATTGTTGACCCGACAAAGGTTGTAAGGACAGCGCTTGAAAATGCAGCAAGTATGGCAGCGCTCCTTCTGACTACAGAATCACTTGTAACTGAGATACCGGAGAAGAAGGAAAAAACACCTACTCCGCCCCCTTACCCTGAATATTAATAAGTAAAAAAAAAGAAGGCCCCGCTTTTTGGCGGGGCCTTCTCCCTAAATGAAGCGGGTTCATATTATTATAAGCGGAAGAGTTCAGGGAGTTGGTTTCAGATTTTATACAAGAGATATTGCGATGGAGACAGGTGTTAAGGGATGGGTTAAAAACAAATATGATGGAACTGTAGAGGCAGTAGCAGAAGGTAAACAGGAAGAGATAGATAAATTTCTTAAAAAACTGAAAGGGGGATATTTAGGTAGGAATATATCCCACATAGAAGAAAGAGAAGAACCATATACTGGAGAATTTACTTCTTTTGAAATAAACTTTTAAAATGAAAGATAATAGCGGATATGAAAAATTTGAAAAAGCAGGTCTGGATATAAAACTTCCTGATATTGAGTGTTTCAAAAATCAATTCCCCTCATATACAATAACAATCATTATCCCCGAATATACCTCCCTCTGCCCGAAAACAGGACAACCGGACTTTGGAACCATTACAATTGAATATGAACCTGATAAACTGGTTCTTGAACTTAAATCATTAAAGACATATATACAGAGTTATAGAAATTTAGGTATATTTTATGAAAATGCTGTGAATAGAATTAAAAATGATATTGTAAAGGCATGTAAACCAAAGTGGTTGAAAGTCAAAGGCGAATTTAATCCTCGAGGAGGTATGAAATCAATTGTGGAAACAACCTATCCGGCTAAAAAAGCAGGAAGTTGACATTATTGTATAGATAGGTTATTATTTTTCTCTATGTTAAAGGATGAGATTGAAAAACTGGTCCGATTGCAGGAGATAGATAGCGAAATTTTTACCTGTGAAACAGTCATAGAAAACTTTCCTGTTCTTAAAAGTCAGATGAAAAAATCTATTGAAGCAGCAACACAGGATATCTCTTTTATTAAAAAAGAGCAGAAGAAGATACAGGTAGAGAAAAAAGAGAGAGAACTGGAACTTCAAAGTATAGAGGACGAGATAAAGAAATTACAGAAACGTCTGGATGAGGTAAAAACGAATAAAGAATATACATCTCTGTTATCAGAAATAGATAACCAGAAAAAGAAGAAAGGCGAGATAGAAGATATTATACTTCTTCTTATGGAAAAGGAAGATGAGATAAATAAAAAACTTATAGATTTTTCCAGAAAGTCAGAAGAAGTAAAAAAAGATATTGAAGTCAAAATAATTGAGGAAACAAAAAAAATGGAAGAGATGCAAAAAAGATTAGAAGAGAAAAAATCAGAAAGAGCAAAGATTGTAGTAGAGATAAGAAAAGATGTATATGATATATATGAAAAAATCAGGGCAGGGAAAAAAGATGGTGTTGCTATATGTAAATTAGAAGGACAGAGTTGTACCGGTTGCTCAATGTTTGTCCCTGTATATGTGGCTGAAAAGGTAAAGGCGAAAAAAGAAATAGTACATTGTGAAAACTGTAGCAGAATTCTCTACTGATGAAAGAACTTACTGTCTATATTGATGGTGCCTCAAAAGGTAATCCTGGCAAAGCATCTATAGGAGTGGTTATCTATTCTGACAAAATACTCCTGAAGAAAACTGGTGCCAGTATAGGTGATGCAACAAACAATGTGGCTGAATATATTGCGCTTATCACTGCCCTTATAGAATGCCTTAATTATAAGCCGGAAAAATTAGAGATAAAGAGCGATAGTCAACTTCTTGTAAGACAGATGGAAGGAATCTACAGGATAAAAGACAGATACCTTCAGAAACTGCAATTTATAGCAACCCGCCTTATATCTCTATACAACAATGTCTCTTTTTCATATATCCCGCGAGAAGAAAACAAAGAAGCAGATAAAATTGCTGAAGATTCTCTAAAAAAGTAATTTTTAGGGTTTCGGATTTACTGCTTTGAGTTTATAATATTTAGGGGGGTAGTCGGACGGTCGCCCTGAATATCAGGGAGGAAAGTCCGGACTCCTGCAGGGAAGATGGCTCCTAACAGGAGCAGTCCGTAATGACTGGAAAGTGCCACAGAAATAACACCGCCCTCTATAAAAGGAGGGTAAGGGTGAAATGGTGAGGTAAGAGCTCACCGTCCAGAAGGTAACTGCTGGAGCAAAGGCAAACCCCATCTGGAGCAAGGTCAAGTAGAACCTCAGGGTCCCTGCCCCAACAGGTTCGGGTTGACTGCTTGAACCTGAAGGTAACTTTAGGTCCAGATGAATGACCGTTTAAACAGAATCCGGCTTATGAACTACCCTCCGTTTAGTTCAATATAGATTAAGCGATTAGAGGTGAATGCTATGGATAGAAAATGGATAAAAAGAGGTATAGAAAATTTGAAAGAAGAGTTTGGTAAGGAAAATGTATCTAAAGCCATTGATATTGTTAAGTCATTTGAAGTAGAAATACCCAGTTGGGCGTTAGGTCCATTTGGTGGTGGGAGGTTTGGAAATTATACACCACCTGGTTATGCAAAAAACATAGAACAGAAACTTGATGATATTGCTTTCATTCATTCACTCACAGGAACAGGCATATATGTGGCTACCCATATATTATGGGATTTTTCTAAGGATGGTATGGAAGGAGATTACGATATCGCTGTTAAAGTTAAAAAACTATGTGAAGAAAGAGGGTTGAAATTAGGAACGGTAAATCCAACATATTTTCTTACCGGTTCTGAAAAAGGAAGTTTTATTTCACCTTCAGAATCCACAAGAAGAAGATATATAGAGCAGACAATACTCGGGGGCAAGATAGCAAAGGAATTGGGAAATAGCATATTGGGTTTATGGTTCCCTGACGGCTCTTTATATCCGGGACAGATAGACCTTAAAGCTGCCTATATAAGAATGAAAGAGGCACTTATAGACAGTTATAAGAAAATCCCAGAGGAGGTAACTACCCTTATTGAATATAAGGTTTTTGAACCGGGAACTTATAGCACTACAATACCTGACTGGGGAACATCTTACCTCCTTGCAAAATCACTTGGTAAAAATGCCGGGGTGCTTATAGACCTGGGGCACCATCACCATGGAACAAATATAGAACAGATAGTAGCAACACTAATCGCTGAAAAGATGATGTGTGGTTTCCATTTTAATACAAGATATGCAGCAGATGATGACCATGCTGTGGAACCAAACCAGGAGATGGCAAGAATTTTCTATGAACTTGTTAAGGGAGATGTAATTACCGGAAAACATAAATGGGCGTATATGATAGACCAGGCAAGTGGAAGGGAGAATAGAATTCACGCTTTACTTCATTCCATAGATTCACTCCAACTTTCTCTTGCAAAAGCAGCAATAGTGAATACAGAAAAGATAGAGAAACTCAGAGAAAATGATGAGATTATATTTGCCAACAGGTTATTCAATGACGCTACAATTAATGCGGATATCCGGCCTATTGTTGCACAGGCACGGATAGAAAAAGGGGTACCGGTAGACCCTGTAAAAACATATCTTGAAAGCGGATATCAGGAAAAAATAGAAAACAGATAGGTGTTACAAGTTTCTAAATTTATAATCACAAAATCCACTTGACAAAAATAATTGTTAGGTATTTAATATAGCAGAAAGGGACAAAATGGTATATTTTGGGGAATTCAGGGGAAAAGTAGATAAACAGGGAAGAATAGTAATTCCATCAAAACTGAGAAACTTGCTATCAGTTAAAAAAAACGGAGCCATATATATAACCAAAGGGCTAGAAAATTGCCTTTTTATATTCTCTGAAAAAATGTGGGAGAGCCAGAGCACGAAACTGAAAGACCTCCCTTTTACAAAAGGCGATCCAAGAACTTTTACACGTCTTTTCTTCTCAGGTGCCTTTCAATCGCATATTGATAAACAGGGACGCATCCTTATTCCATCTAATTTGCTTGCCTATGCAGGTATACAGGAAAGTATAGTAATAATAGGAGCAGGTACACGGGTTGAGGTATGGGATGAAAAGAGATGGAGTGAGTATTATGAACAATCCCTTAAAGTTTATGAGGATATTTCAGAAAAATTGATGGAGTTGTAAAAAATAATGGAACACTACCCTGTAATGAAGGAATATGTGGTTCAATATCTCAATTTAAAAGATGGGGGGATATATATAGATGCAACCTGTGGATATGGTGGACACAGCAGATATATTCTTGAAACAAACAGCAATATATTTCTCTATGGACTGGATAAAGATGAAGATGCTATCAGATATGCATCTAAAGCACTTGCTGTCTTTAAAAATTTCAAGGCAATACATTCCGGATACGAAGATATGGATAGAGTACTTGAAAAAGAAGGAATAGAAAAAGTGGATGGTGTTCTGATGGACCTAGGGTTTTCAATAAATCAGATTAAGGATAGTGAAAGGGGATTCAGTTTTCAGATTGAAGGACCTCTTGATATGAGATACGACAGGAGAAACGAATTAACAGCAGGAGAGATAATCAATAGATGGGGTAGAAGAGATTTAATATGGATATTTGAAAACTATGGAGAGATTAATAGAGCAACTAAAATTGTTGATGCTATTATTGAACGTAGAAAAAAGAAAAAATTTGACACAACCACAGAACTTGCTGATTTCCTGACAAAATATTGTAGGAGACAGGGGAAAATCCATCCTGCTACAAAATTTTTTATGGCTTTAAGAATTACAGTAAATAATGAGATAGAAATATTAAAAGAGGGATTGAAAAAAGCGGTGTTATTCTTAAAGACACATGGTCGGCTTATCGTAATCTCTTTTCATTCTCTTGAAGACAGAACCGTAAAACATTTTTTCAGAAACAATCAGCAACTGAAGTGCATAACAAAAAAACCTGTTTTGCCAGACATAGAAGAGGTAATAATTAATCCGGAAAGCAGAAGTGCAAAAATGAGGGTATGCGAAAAGGTATGAAAGGGTGTAGGAAACCTTTACCAATAGGAGTGTTACTGCTCGGATTTATATGGGTGTTTCTGTGTTTATATGTATTGCTATTCTGTAAAATTATTGCTATTGGATACAAAATGGAAGAAGCAAAAAGAAAGTATGAGGAGATAAATATGATAAATAAAAATTATAAGGCAGAGATTTTGAAATTATCTTCCCCTGAATATCTTTTAAGAATAGTTAGAAATGCTGGTATTGAACTTACAAATCCTTCTGAATGGTGTTATGTGGATATAATAAATGAAGATGTAAAGGGAAACAGAAATGATACGGCTGAAGCAGGAATACAGTGAAAAGGACTTGTTAAATAAACGGTTATTCTTTACACAGATAACTTTCGGTCTTATGTTTTCCATCGTCTTTTTTTCCCTTGTGAAGGTTCAGATTATCAATCCACCGGAGGGAAAAACTGGTCAGTATGAAAAGGTAGAGATTCCTGTTCCGAGAGGCACCATATATGATAGGAACGGAAAGATTCTTGCTATGAGTGTTCCTTATTACTCATTATATATAGATTCCTGGAAAGTCAATCACCAGAAGAAGAAAGAACCATCTTACCCTGAAAAACTGAAAGAAGAACTTGTTGCTATCCTTCGTATACCTAAAGCAGAGATAGAAAAAAAATTTCAGCAAAGATATCCTTTAATTAAAAGAGAACTCTCTATTGAAGAGTATAAAGCCCTTACAGAAAAAAACTTGCCGGGAACCGTATTTCTGCCCTCATATAAAAGAATCTATCCCGGTGGAACCCTTGCCTGTCATATTTTAGGATTTACAGGGACTGATGGCTATGGCCTTGAAGGTGTAGAACTATATTATAATACCATTCTTCAGGGAGAAAAGGGTATCTCTTTAGTACTAAAGGATGGGACAGGGGACCTTATCTATTCAGTCGAGAAAAAACTTTCTCTTCCCAGACCCGGAAAAGATATTTACCTTACGATAGACACTAACCTCCAGTATATAGTTGAGGAAGAGATTGAAAATGTATATCACAAATATAATGCAGCAAGTGTATCAGCCATAGTGATTGACTACTATACAGGAGAAATACTTGCCCTTGCAAATATTCCTGAATATGACCCTAACAATCCTGGTAAATTTTCACCGTCAGATAGAAGAAACAGAGCGGTTACCGACCTTTTTGAGCCAGGTTCAACATTCAAAATAGTAACTGCTGCAGCAGCAATTGAAGAAAAAGTTATTTCTCCTGATGATATTATCTACTGTGAAAACGGCAAATGGTTTATAAGAAATCATTATCTCAGAGATGTCCATCAATATGGGGCATTAAAAGTAAGTGAGATAATAGAAAAGTCAAGTAATATTGGTACAGTAAAGATAGCGATGAAGTTGGGAGAGGAGAAACTTTACGAATACTGCAAAAAATTCGGGTTTGGAAAGCCCACAGAAATAGACCTTCCAGGAGAGATAAGTGGTATATTGAGACCTCTCAATATGTGGTCGAGTTATTCAATTACTGCTGTCCCCATAGGTCAGGAGGTTGGTATCAATGCTTTACAGGGAATAAAAGCAATGGCAGTGATTGCAAATGGCGGTTATTTAATACAGCCACATATTCTTAAGGGATTTAAAGAAAATAAATCTGAAAAGTTTATATCGTGGAAAGGGCAGGAGAATCAGAGAGTCATTTCTCAGGATACATGTGAGATACTCACAAAGATACTCCAGGAAGTCACAGGACAGGGAGGAACTGCACCACTTGCCAATATCCCTGGCTACAATATCAGTGGAAAAACAGGAACTGCTCAGAAAATTGTAAATGGGCATTATTCAAAAGATAGATTTGTTGCCTCTTTTGTGGGATTCCTTCAGCATAAAGATGCCAGAATGCTTGTACTGGTAAAGGTTGACGAACCAAAACCTATATATTATGGTGGGCTGGTTGCTGCACCGGTATTTAAGAATATAATGTGGCGGTCTTTACAACATCTAAATATTCCACCCGAACTGTTTGAAGAAGAACATAAACTGGTGATGCGAAAATGAAGTTAAAAGATATTATTAAAAATTTAGAGCACAAACGAATTTACAATCTGAATAATCCAGAAGTTAATGGTATTGCCTATGATTCTCGTAAAGTGAAGGAAAACTTCATATTTGTTGCCTTAAAAGGAACCTCTTTTGATGGTCATCACTTTATAAATGATGCTATTTCAAGAGGAGCTAAAGTACTCATTGTGAATAAAAAAAGTGCAGTATTACCATCTAATGTAGGTGAGATTGTTGTTGAAAATACGAGAGAGACACTGCACACTATAGCAGCAGAGTTCTATAGACATCCTTCTAAAAAATTAAAACTTGTTGGGATAACAGGAACAAATGGAAAAACTACCACTTCATTTATTATCAAACATATACTTGAATTATGTGGAAATAAATGTGGACTTATAGGAACTATATCCTATCAAATAGGAGAAAGAGCTATCAGTTCTACAAATACAACACCCGAATCACTTGACATTCAAAAACTTTTTTCTGATATGGTAGAGGAAGGATGTAGATGGGCTGTAATGGAGGTCTCATCACATGGAATAGCACAGGGGAGAATTTCAAAATTGCATTTTGATACAGGGATATTCACAAACATTGCATCTCATGAACATCTTGACTACCATAAAAGTTTTAAAAATTATCTCCACACCAAACTAAAATTCTTCAGTCATTACATAAAAGAAAGTGAGAAGGGAAGAAAGGTTGGAATTATTAACATTGATGACCCTTATGCAGGATATTTTATAAAGGCACTGAAAAGAAACAGAATGGAATGCATAACCTATGGTAGAAAAAATTCTGATGTAAGGGTTGTGGATTATACAATGAAAAAAGATGGTAATTATCTTGTTGTAGAGATAAAAGGGACAAAGGTTAATTTCTATACACAACTCCAAGGTTTGGGTAATATATACAATGCACTTGCAGGGATATCATTTGGCATCTCTGAAAACATATCAGTAGAAGTTTTGAAACACTCCCTGTCTTCAATACCATCTGTCTCCGGCAGATTTGAATCGGTAAATGAAGGACAAAATTTTGATGTCATAGTGGACTATGCACACACCCACCATGCCCTATCTAACCTTTTGATGTCAATAAAGAAATTACATCCACAAAGGATTATCCTTGTCTTTGGATGTGGTGGCGACAGAGACAGGACAAAAAGACCTCTTATGGGAAATGTTGCTGTGAAGATGGCTGATATTGTCTTTATAACTTCTGATAATCCCCGGTCTGAAGACCCGTGGGATATTATAAAGGATATAGAGAAAGGTATCCCTTTTTACTTGAGAAAAAAATATATAGCCATTGTGGATAGAAGAGAGGCAATAAAAGAAGCAATATCTATTGCTCGTGAAGGTGATTGTGTAGTTATTGCAGGTAAAGGGCATGAGACATTTCAGATATTGAAAAACACTGTTGTCCCCTTTGATGATAGGGAAGAGGCAAGGAAGGCAATAAGAGGTATTGTAAAGTAAACTATGGAAGCCATCCGTCTTGATAGAATAGCAATATGGTGTAGAGGGAATGTTATTGATAAAAATATTACAAAAAAATACTGTTATGGAATATCAACGGATAGCAGAAGGATAAAAAAAGGTGACCTTTTCATAGCACTCAAAGGGGATAGATTTGACGGAACAACATTTGTTAATTCTGCACTTCAGCAAGGAGCCGTAGCTGCTATAATACAAGAAAATTTTCAATCATCCCGTAAAAAAATAATAAAGGTTAAGGATACTCTAAAGGCACTCGGAGATATAGCAAAGGCCTACAGAAATGAGTTTGATGTATATGTTATCGGAATAACAGGCAGTGATGGAAAAACCACTACAAAAGAATTTATTAAGAACACTCTATCTATTCGTTACAATGTAAGTGGGACAGAAGGTAATTTCAATAATGCGATAGGACTTCCACTCTCTATATTTACAATTGACAGAAAGACCGACTTCTGTGTACTGGAAATGGGTATGAACAGAAAAAACGAAATAAGATATTTAGGGAAAATAGCAAATCCACAAGCAGGTATTATAACAACAGTCGGATCTGCACATATAGGTTTTTTCAAAAACATCTATCAGATAGCAGAGGCAAAGTCAGAACTCATTGAAACACTTAAAGGTGAAAAATTTTGCATGTTTAATTATGATAATAAATTTTTCTCATTTTTCAGGGAAAAAGCACCAGCAGATGTTTTAAGTTTCGGGATGAAAAAAGGGGCGGATATAAGGGGAAACATAGTACAGGAAGAAAACGACTTTTTTACCTTTTATGTTGAAGGGAAAAGAATCCTTTATAAGATAAATTTCTGGAATACAACTATTATATACCCTGCACTTATAGCCCTCGGATTGGGAGAAAGATTTGGCATAACAGAGAAAGAGACAGAAGATGTCTTTGAGGGTATAAAACCACTTCCTGGAAGAGGAAAGATTTATCACATTAAAGGAATTACAGTAATTGATGAGTCATACAACTGTAATCCCAATTCTCTTAAAGCGTCTCTTTATAACTTATACAGAAAAAATTTCAAGAGAAAGATTGCAATCATTGGTGATATGGCTGAACTTGGGAAGTTATCATATTTATACCACAGAAACATAGGTCTTTTTATCAAAAAAATAAATCTGGATATAATTATTACTTTTGGAGAGAAAAGCAGAGAGATAGGTAAATCTTCAGGAATACATTGGAAACACTTTGAAGATATGGATATGTTGAATAAACATCTCTCCTGTCTTATAAAAAAGGGAGATGCCATCTTAATTAAAGGTTCAAGAGTTATGAATATGGAAAGGATAAGAGATTATCTGATGGAAAAATATGGAGGATAATTAATGTTATATAAACTTTTATATCACTTTACACCATACTGGTTCGGGTTTAATGTCTTCAGATATGTAACAGCAAGAACTGTCTTTGCAACACTTACATCCCTTTTCATAACAATCGCCTTCGGGAAAAATGTCATTAATGCATTAAGACATCTGTGCCATCCCAATATGCTCAACTTCAGACAGGAAAGTAAAGATAAAATACCAACAATGGGAGGTCTGCTCATCCTCGGCAGTATCCTTATTTCAACACTTTTATGGGCAGATATGAAAAATATATATGTTCTCCTTTTAATCCTTATCTCCATCTGGTTAGCATTCTTTGGCTTCTGGGATGATTATATAAAACTCAGGCAGCAGAGCCATAAGGGATTGAGACCACTGGTAAAGATATTAGGACAGATTGGTATAGGATTTATCATAGGAATGGTTTTATACTATCATCCGTCTCTGAATTTTAATACCTCTGTGTATATGCCTTTTTTAAAGAATGTTATATTCCCGTTAGGTGCATACTATATATTGTTTGCTGTTCTTATAATTGTCGCCACATCAAATGCCGTTAACCTTACAGATGGGATGGATGGACTTGCAATTGCTTCTGTCCTTATGGTATCTCTTACATATGGTGCTATCTCATATGTTGTCAGTAATGTGAAGTTTGCCGCTTATCTGAATATACCTTATATAAAAGGGGCTGAAGAGGTAACCGTGTTTTCAGGAGCACTTATAGGTGCCTCATTAGGATTCCTCTGGTATAACTGTTACCCTGCAGAGATATTTATGGGCGATACTGGTTCTCTTATGTTAGGCGGTATTATAGGCGTTCTGGCAATCATTGTAAAACAGGAACTTTCTCTTATCATTATGGGAGGTATTTTCTTTATAGAAGCATTTTCCGTTATTATACAGGTAATATCTTTCAAAACAAGGGGCAGAAGGGTCTTTCTTATGACACCCATACATCATCACTTTGAACTTAAAGGTATCCCTGAACCCAAAGTTACCGTGAGATTCTGGATACTGGGTATTATATTTGCACTTTTTACCCTTATAACACTGAAGATAAGATAAGCGTTTTGATTTTATATTTACAATGGATATAAAAAACAAAAAGGTTGTGGTGGTAGGACTGGGTAATACTGGTTTTGATAGTGCCTTATTTCTTGCTAAAAAAGGGGCGGATGTATTTCTAACAGAAATAAAAGAAACAGAGCAACTCCATAAGGAAGCGTCTTTGCTTAATGAAAAAGGGATTAAAACAGAAATTGGTAGACATACTGAAAAATTTATTACAGGTATGGATATACTTGTAGTAAGCCCTGGTGTACCTGATAACGCATTGCCTGTGAGATATGCAGAAAGAAAAAATATCCCTGTTATCAGTGAGATAGAACTTGCCTTTATATTCTCTCCCACCAAAAAAATAATAGCCATTACAGGGACTGATGGGAAAACCACAACTACTGCACTTATAGGTGATATTTTTAAAAAAGCAGGTATCCCTGTTATCGTATGTGGAAATATAGGCAACCCCTTCATAGGCGAACTTGAAAATATTACAGAAGACACATATGTAATCCTTGAGGTTAGCAGTTTCCAGTTAGAAAGAACAAAGAATTTTAAACCCCTTATTGGATGTCTTTTAAACATAGCAGAGGACCATTTTGACAGGCATCTGAATATGGAGAATTACATAAAGGCGAAAAAGAAAATATTTGCCAACCAGGATGAAAATGATTTTGCTATTTTAAACTATGAAGACAGGTATTGTAGAGAGATAGTTAGAGAAATTAGAGCAAATGTATTTTTCTTCAGTCATAAAAGTATAGAAGAAAAAGGTGTATACCAAAAAGGGAATGTGATTATTTCAAATCTCAATGGTATTAAAGAAATTTTAAACATAGAAGAGACAAAACTATGGGGAAAGGGGAATATAGAAAATATGATGGCTTCTACACTAACAGGACTTCTGTGTAATATCTCCCCTGAGGATATAAGAGAAGCCATTTATAACTTTACCCCTCTGCCCCATCGTCTTGAAAGGGTTGCTAATATAAATGGGGTGTTATTCATAAATGACTCTAAATCAACAAATCCACACTCTGTAATAAATGCTCTTGAAAGTATAGAAGACAATACAAAGACAATACTTATTATGGGAGGAAGAAACAAGGATATGTCATTTTCTTCTGTAGTACAGCATTTCAAAAAAAAAGTTGTACTTATAATTCTTATGGGAGAAGCAAAAGAAGAACTGGCAAGAGAGTTTAAGAATAGTGGAGTACCTTTGATATTGGTTAGCAATGTAAGAGAAGCAGTAGAGCAGGCATTCAAAAATGCTAAAAAGGGAAGCATTGTAATCTTCTCACCTGGTTGTACGTCTTTTGATATGTTTAATAACTATAAGGAGCGTGGTGATGCTTTTAAAAAAGAGGTTTTCTCTCTACTTTAAGATATTGATTTCAGGTACAATGTTAATTCTAATCGGCAGTGTTTTTGTATTGAGTTCAAGTTCTATCTATGGAATATCACGCACAGGTAACCCCACATACTACTTTGAGAAACATATGATATGGCTGCTACTTGGAATTACTGGAATATGGCTGATTAACAGAAAAGATATAAAATTTATTGAGAGATATAGTTTTCTTATTTTTCTTTTTTCATTGTTTTTACTTACATTGCCAAGGTTTTTTGGAGAATTAAGATGGATAAGATTGGGTCCTTTAAGTTTTCAACCTGCAGAATTGGTAAAGTTTACGTTTATAATATACCTTGCTGACTATTTTAAAAGAAAACAGGCAAATATAGAAACTTTCAAAATTTTGATTGTCCCATTAATTTTTTTACTCCTCATCACGGGTATTTTACAAACTCAGAAGGACATAGGAACATTTGTCATTATATTTTTTACTTTTATCCTTATGACATTCCTCGCAGGAGTGAGAATGAAACATATAATACTCATTATACTTTCTGGAATTATACTTATCTGTGGACTGGTAGTAATATTCCCTTATAGAATACAGAGAATAAAAACATATCTCAATCCTTCTGCAGATACACAAGGCAGTGGATATCAGACAATTCAGTCCCTTATTGCTATGGGGTCAGGTGGCATCACAGGAAAAGGGCTTGGAGCAGGAGAAAGAAAGTTAAAATTTCTACCTGAGGCACACAAGGACTATATATATGCTGTCGTAGGAGAAGAGATGGGTTTTATAGGGACATCCTTTATACTGTTTTTATTTGCCACCATTGTATTTTCCTGTTTTACTATAACAAACTTAACAGCGGATGCCTACCTAAAATTCTTAACCGCAGGGATTGGAGGACTTTTCGGTTTTCAGTTTCTCCTACATGCGTGTGTGGTATTAAATCTTGTTCCTGCAAAAGGAACCACCCTTCCCTTTTTCAGTGTAGGCGGGTCTTCTTTTCTTATAAATATTCTTGCACTCGGTGTGCTACTGAATGTTGCCAGAAAGGTATGTACGGAAGAAAACATAGAAAGGACAGAAATTCCTTTTATTTCCCTTCATTAGTTCTGATTTACTACTTCTATATTTAGCTTTACGCCTATCTTTAATGGAATACTTTGCTTTGTTGATGTCTTCTGTTCAGGGGAAGAAGGCACTTTGAATACAATATTCAAAATAAGGTCTACCAGTCCACCAAAACTTTTTAATTCCCTTTTTTCTTCATCAAAGATAAACTCACCTTTGGAAGAATTTCTTCCTGTAAAACTGATAACTACATCTTTTTCCTTTCTCTCTTCCTTTATCGGTTGATTTGCAAGAAGTTGTATTCTTGATATCCCTTCCTTTGCCTGGCTGTATGAATATGTGAATGTAAGAGAACTCATAGGAATTCCAGGTATACTAAATGCAGGGACGGTCTGTTTCCATGGGCTATTAAGTTTTTCTGGAAATGCAGGTAATAGCATAAGTATCTGGGAGATATCAAGAATGCAGGGCCTTATCTCTTTCACACTCATAACTTTCCCATTTGGTTTTATCTCTATAACGGATGTTGATATAATCTGAGATATAGCAGTTTCAGTATCTGTAATATCTTCCAGAACACTGTCATTAAGTTTAATAAGTGTTCTGTAAGGAGTTACTTTAACAATATATCTATCATCTTTTATCTCAATTGTTTCAAGTTTAATAATACCTTTTGAAGAGACATTGAATTTTTCTTCTGATATACCTTCATATTTATAAGTTATGTCTCCCCCTATTTTGAAACTGTAAACAAGATGACT
Source organism: Candidatus Omnitrophota bacterium (assembly GCA_023819225.1). Lineage (GTDB taxonomy): Bacteria > Ratteibacteria > UBA8468 > B48-G9 > JAFGKM01 > JAAYXZ01. The sequence continues at coordinate 15,083 of JAMWCZ010000008.1, read as the reverse complement.
TTCGGGAGAAAACTGATAATAAGGTTCTGCAAAGCATAGTCCACAAAATGTTAATAGATATAAATAAATAAGTTTTATTTTCATTTGTTCTCCCTCACAAAGTCATTCAGTCGGTCAACTGTTATTTCAAGATTTTTCATACTTGTTGCGTAAGATATTCTGATAAATTTATCCGCTCCAAATTCTACACCGGGAACAGCAGCAAGATACTTTTCTTCAAGTAATTGTTTGCAGAGAGTTAATGAGTCCATCTCATTATAACTGAAAAATAGATAAAAAGCGCCCATAGGAACAGGATAGAAGAATTCTTCAGGCAGATTTTTCAAGAGAAAATCCCTTCTTTTTTGAAACTCATTAACCATTTCAGAATAAAGTGCTTGTCCCTCTTTTATAGCAAAAACCGCTGCCTTCTGGGATATTGAAGAAGGGGCAGAGGTGGTCTGTCCTTGTATCTTACTAACTGCATCTGCTATCTCCTTTTCTGCTGCTATATAACCAATACGCCAGCCGGTCATAGCAAATGTCTTTGAGACCGCATTGACAATTACTGTATTTCTTTTCATTTCAGAGGAATGCGAAGCAATGCTTACATACTTTTTCCCGTCATATATAATCTTTTCATACACCTCATCTGATATACAGAGTATATTACTTTTAATAAGCATCTCCGCTATACTATCTATCTCTGCCTTTTCATACACAATCCCCGTTGGATTGGAAGGACTATTCAAAATCAATGCCTTTGTTTTTCTGTTAATCAAGAACTTCAGATGCTCCATATCCATTTTAAAGTTTTTATCCCACCTGCAAAAGACAGGAACTCCACCAGCAAGACATACCATCTCAGGATAACTCACCCAATATGGAGCAGGAATTATCACTTCATCACCAGGGTCAAGAATAGCAAGAAAGATATTGTAAAGTGAGTGTTTGGCACCATTTGATACCACAATCTGTGAAGGTGAGTATGAAAGACCATTCTCTTTTTCAAGTTTATTACTGATTGCTTCCCTTAATTCTTGAATACCTGCTGTATCTGTATATTTTGTGAAGCCCTCTTTTATCACTTTTATAGCAAAGTCCTTTATGGGCTCTGGTGTGTCAAAATCCGGCTCTCCTACAGAAAGATTTATAACATCCACCCCTTTTGCTTTGAGTTCCTTTGCCTTTTTGTTAATCTCAAGTGTTGCTGATGGTTTAAGATTTCTTACTCTTTCAGATATCATATCCCCCCTTTTGACATATTATATTACCATATGATATTATTATGGACAAAACTTACTAAAAAAACCGCTCTTTTTAAAAAATAAATTAAGGAGAGTTGATGGAGAATATCTATATCAAGAAGCTCAAAAAAAAATTAAGAGAAGCAGAGGTAAACAAACTATTAAAGATAAATAATAAATCTATACATAAGTTTATTGCTGATGCAGTTTTCCTATGTAAACCAAAGGATGTCTTTATATGCAGTGATACTCCAGATGAGATTGCCTATATAAAAAATATGGCAATTGTATCAGGTGAAGAGTCATCAGCACTTTCTATCCCTGGACATACATTTCATTTTGATGGTTATTACGACCAGGGACGGGATAGAGAAGTCACAAAATTCCTTGTTCCTGAAGGTGAACACTTAAGCCCTAATCTTAATCAGATTGAAAGGAAACAGGGACTTGAAGAGATATTTTCCATCCTCAAGGGCTCTATGAAAGGTAAGACAATGATTGTAAGGTTCCTTACACTTGGTCCTGCAAATTCTGTTTTCACAATACCCTGTATGGAATGTACTGATTCATGGTATGTGGCACATTCTGTTGACCTTCTATATAGAAAGGGGTATGAGACATTCTGCGATATCTCTGATGATACAGTAATATTCAAAACACTTCATTCAGCAGGCAAACTTGATGAAAATATGGTGAGTGCTGATTACGATAAAAAGCGGATTTACATTGATTATACTACTAATGCCGTATATAGCGTAAATACCCAGTATGCGGGAAACTCTATTGGATTTAAAAAACTTGCACTCCGTCTTGCTATAAGGGAAGCACACAGAAATGGATGGCTCGCTGAACATTTTATGATAATAGGAGTTAATACAAAAGACAACAGAAAGGTATATCTTGCAGGTGCATTTCCAAGCGCGTGTGGCAAAACATCCACTGCGATGCTTGAAGGAGAGACAATACTTTCAGATGATATTGCTTATGTAAGAAACATAAAAGGCCAGTGTAAAGCCGTTAATGTAGAGTCAGGTATATTTGGTATTATTCAGGATGTAAACTCTAATGATGACCCTCTAATATATCAAGTACTTACAACACCCGGTGAAGTTATATTTTCCAACGTTTTAATAAAGGACGCTAGGCCATGGTGGTTAGGGATGGGGGAATCTCTTCCCAAAGAAGGAATAAACTATTCGGGATTGTGGTATGAAGGGAAGACAGATGAGAAAGGTGAAAAGATTCTACCTGCGCATAAAAATGCGAGATATACTGTATCTCTCAAAGCACTTGCTAACTGTGATAGTGAGTTAGATAACCCTGACGGTGTAAAGCTAAATGGGATAATGTATGGAGGAAGGGACTATAAGGCATATGTTCCTGTACAACAAGCATTTTCATGGGAACACGGAATTATCGTCTATGGCGCAGCGCTTGAGACAGAAACAACATTTGCCACAGTTGGTGCTGAAGGAAAGTATGAAATAAATGTTATGAGTATCCAGGACTTTGTATCAATACCATTAGGGGAATATATAAAAAACTACATTAAATTTGGAGAATATCTTACAGAAAAACCTCTCATATTTGGTGTCAACTACTTCCTGAAAGATAGAAACACAGGAGAATTTTTAAATGAAAGAAAGGACAAACACGTATGGGTAAAGTGGATGGCTTTAAGGGTAAATAACAAAGCAAAGGCAAGGAAGACACCTACTGGTTTGATACCTCTATATGAAGATATTGCACCACTATTTAAGGAAATAAGAGAAAAGAACTATACGAAAGACGATTATGAAAAACAATTTACTATAAGGGTACCAGAAAACCTCCTGAAAATTGAAAGGGTATGGAACTTCTGGAAAAAACTTCCTGATGTCCCGGATAAGTTATTCAATATACTACAGGAACAGAAAGAACACCTATTAAATGCCCAAAAAGATTACGGGGACTATATACCACCGGATGTGTTTGAAGTAGTATAAAAATGGGAAAAATAATCGCTGTATCTGGTAGTAATGCTGGAGATGATAACCTTACAGAAGAGATATTGAAAATTGCTGAAGAGACAGGATACCTTATTGCTAAAAAGGGTGGTATCCTTGTATGTGGAGGGCTTGGCGGTATTATGGAAGCAGCAGCCAAAGGGGCAAAAAAAGGTCAGGGGATTACTGTAGGGATACTGCCATGGAACAAAGAATCAGCAAACCTTTATATAGATATACCCATCGCAACAGGTATTGGTTTTTATAGAAACAACATCATTGTCAACTGTGCTGACTGTATTATAGGCATCTGTGGTAGATGGGGAACACTCAATGAAATAGCAATGGCTATAGGGATTGGTAAACCCACTATAATTATAGAGGGTAGCGGTGGCGTTTCTGACCTTCTTGCAAAAAAAGAGGTTCTCAAAACATTCAAGAAAAGACCCATAATTGTCAAATCTCCCAAAGAAGCAGTTGATAAGGCATTTTCTGTATAATTTTAGGTTCTTTTGTATTTAGTGTGGAAGAATTTTCGCAAGTGATTTATCACACGATGCAGCGGTGTGATTTATCGCACAATGTAGCGGTCGGATTTATCCGACAATATCGTGGCATACAAGACACCGTTACAGAATTGGCGAGCGGTTTTACATAAAGAATACATGACATAAGTGGCACACCGCTACAAATTTTATAGAAACTATTACAGTTCAAGAGATAGGTTTGGTATTTACTAATGAGTGCTAAATACTTAAAAAACCACATGAAATACGAAAAACCATAATTTTTTAGAGAAGGTCTGTTGATGAAATACCTAAATGAATTAAGAGCGCCTGCTCTATCTCAAAAATTTTTTCTTCGGACACTTTACTTACAAATTTAACCAACCTTTTTTTATCCACTGTCCTGATTTGATTACATTTTACCTTTGAATTCTTAGATAGACCTGTTTCTTTAGCAGAGAAAAGGACTTCGAATGGATAGACCTTCTTTATTTGTGAAGTGATGGGAAGAACTGTTACTGTATCAGCAAATTCATTATTCAGGTCATTGGAAATGACCACTGCGGGTCTTATCTTTCCTATCTCATGACCTATTACAGGTTCAAGAGAAACTAACCAGATTTCACCTCTTTGAGGAAAATCCATCTTATCACCATCCCTCTATGGTTATTCTTTCCCATTCTTTGTTAAGTTTCCTATCTTCTTTTCTCTCTGTCCGATACCCTTCTTTAAGTAATTCATCCAGTTTTTTCTTTTTCTCTTTCATAAGTTTTTCCTGAACTGCTTCAGAAATAAATCTACTCTTATTAGGTAGCCCTTCAAGATGATGAACTATTTCTTCTGGGAGAGTAATGTTTAACCTTTTCATACTTCTCACCTCCTGTATTAATTATACACATAATAATACACATTGTCAATAGGTCGCACAAATGTAGCGGTCGGATTTATCCGACAATATCGTGGCATACAGGACACCGCTACACTACAGAATTAACCCACCTTACCACTGCGGGGGCGGAACGGTTTCCGCCCCCGCAGTGGTATTCCTCGGAGGGATTGATATTCAGGAATTGGTATGTTAAGATATTACAAAATAGAAAATTGGGGGGTAAAACATCTTAACCTCAATGAGAAAAATAATCTGGATTATTTTCATATTTTCCTTTATCCCCTTCTTCGCATCTGGAAATATTAACCTGAAACCAACAGGTTTTGTCAATGATTTTGCCAGTATACTGACATCAGAAGAAAGAGATTTATTAGAGACAACTTTACGAGAATTAGAAAAACAGACAACTGTAGAAATTGCAGTTGTTATTGTTGAAGGTCTTGAAGGACGGAATCTTGAAGAATATGCCAGTGAAATTTTTAATACCTGGGGGATAGGAAAAAAAGATAAGGATAACGGTGTCCTGATTCTTATAGCACAGAAGGAAAGAAAAATTAGAATTGAAGTCGGGTATGGTCTGGAACATATTTTAACAGATGGTAGATGCGGAGAAATTATAAGAAATGTTATATCTCCGAAATTTAAAGAAAATGATTACTATGGCGGCTTATCTGGAGCAGTTGAGACAATTCAAAAATTGATTGAAGGAAAAGATATTTCTGAAGTTTTACCTCCAAAAGATAAAGAACCTCCTACTTTATCCTTTGTATTATGTCAGGTGCTCTGTCTTCTTTTTGCCTTTGCAATTATGCGACTCCTTGGTTTTTTAATCCAATTGTCAATAACCATAATAACAGATATTATTGCAAGTGTGGCATATATTATTAACCCTGTGTATGGTGAATTTGCTATTCTTCTGGTTTTCTTTATACCTTTCTTCTTCTTAATCTTTTTATTACCACTTTTTTCAATAATCTTCCAAAAAATCCTTAAAAAAAGGTTAAAAAAATACTATGGGAGCGATTGGAAAAAACACTGGCCAAGAAGATGGATAGGAAGTTATTCAAGCAGTCACAGTAGTTCAAGGGGAGGATTTTTTAGTAGTGGAGGCGGAGGATTTGGCGGAGGGGCGAGTGGCGGAGGTGGAGCAAGTGGTGGATGGTAAAAAGGGGGAGACATGATACCAGAGAAAGAAAAAAACAAGATTGACGTATTTGTTGAGGCAGTTAAAGAAATACTTGGAGAAAAACTCTCAAGTATTGTAGTTTATGGAAGTATATTAAAAGAGAGTTATGTCCCTAAAAAGTCGGATATTAACATAGTGGTGATTGTAGAAGGACTTGATGTCTCTGACCTTTTAAAAGTTAAAAAGAAACTTGCAAAATTTTGTTTTAGACATCTTATAAAACCTTTCTTTTTTACAATGGATTTTTTAAAAAGTTCTGCTGATGTTTTCCCTGTGGAATGGAAAGAAATAAAAGCAAATCATTTTTTAGTTTATGGAAAAGATATACTTGGAGAGATAATTTTAAAAAAACAGGACATAAGATTACAACTTGAAAGAGATATAAAACAGAATTTTATAAACTTTAAGCAGGGTATTATCTTCAGAGAGGACGTAACTGCTCTCATTGAAGAATCTTTAAAATCATTACAGATATTTTTGAGAAATGCAAAAGAAATCATAACAGAAGAAGTTATAAAACCTTCCTATATTGAAGAAATAGAAAAATGGTTAAGGAGAAAGAGGAAAATTACAAAGGCACAAATAAAAGAAATTATGCAAGAACATTTGAATTTTCTTGAAAAACTGATAAAATTGATTGACAAAGAAGGAGAGAATAAATGAATAAAAGAATGATTTTTCTTTTTATCGCAGTGGTTATAGTTTTGGTAGTTTTATATCCTGTTGTTCAATATAACCGGCTTGTAAAGATTGACCAGAAAGTGAAGGAAGCATGGGCACAGGTTGAAAATGTCCTGCAAAGAAGAAATGATTTAATTCCAAGTCTTGTTGAAACAGTGAAAGGATATGCAAAACATGAAAGAGAGGTCTTTATAGAAGTTACACAGGCAAGGACATCTCTTATGAATGTAAAAACAGTTCCTGAAAAAGCGGCTGCCTCTACTCAACTGGAGAACGCATTAAGTAAATTACTCCTTGTGGTTGAAAATTATCCACAACTTAAAGCAAGTGAAAATTTTTTAAAACTTCAGGATGAACTTGCAGGGACAGAAAACAGGATTGCTGTTGAAAGGATGAGATATAACCAAGCAGTAAATACATATAATAAAATTGCAAAAAGTTTCCCCGCATTGTTATTTGTTAATATGTTTCATTTTGATAAAGAAAAACCATATTTCCAGGCAACCCCTGAAAGTCAAATTACTCCTGCTGTGAAATTTGAATAAATCCTTATTATTTTTATGGCAGACGGAAGAGAAATACAACAATAGATACAATAAGAGAAGCAAGAAGAACACCGCATATCACGCCTACAAAATAATATTTAGGTTTTAGTTTCAAAAAAACTGATGCGATAGTGCCTGTCCAGGCACCTGTCATTGGTAGTGGAATCCCTACAAAGATAATTAGCCCTAACATTTCATAGAGTTCTATCATCTTCGACCTTTTGAGTGTGTATCTTTTTAACCAATAAGAAAATTTTTCCCCGTATTTAAATCTGCTTAAAAATATAAGAAGATGGTTCAGGAGAAAATAAAGAGGGATTACAGGGATAAGATTACCAATTATTGAGATAAACAATACCTTCGTAAATGATAGACCGTTATATACACCATAAGGAATTGAACCACGTAATTCTGATATAGGAAGCATTGCCAGGATAAAAGTAATAAGTTCTTTTGGCAGTGCCCCTAAATAAACAATAACCTGTTCTTTCACATTTCCCCCTCATCTTTCCAGCCCCCAGTACCTATAAGAGGGACAAACTGGCACCCACCAAAACTTCTCCTTTCCATACGGGTGCCAATTTTTTTTACAAGTATCAAATCCTGGAAATATCTATCACCCACAGGCATTATAATAATTCCACCATCTTTCAGTTGATTATAAAGAGAAGGGGGTATCTCTGGACCTGCAGCAGTTACAACAATCCTATCATAAGGAGAAAATTCATCCCAGCCCAATGTTCCATCACCGACTTTTATCTTCACATTATATCCAAGTCCTTCAAGCACTTTTTTTGCTGTACGGGCAAGTTCAGGTATCCTTTCTATAGAGTAAACTTCACATCCCATTTCTGCAAGAATTGCTGACTGATACCCACTGCCTGTTCCTACTTCCAGAACCTTTTCTCCGCCTTTTACATCAAGTGCTTCTGTCATAAGAGCCACAATATATGGCTGACTTATTGTCTGCCCCTTCCCTATTGAAAGTGGGCCATCTTCATAAGCATACTCTTTAAGGTGTTCAGGAACAAATTTCTCTCTTGGAATTTTCAAAAATACATCTATGACCTTCTTGTTTCTTATACCTCTGGAAATAAGCTGGTTTTCTACCATCAATTTTCTTACCCTTGCGAAATCTAATTTTTCTTCCATCCTTTCACCTTCAGTAAAAGAGGGAAAAAGATAATTAAAAGCATCCTGAAAAACCTTACTGTATCTCCTGTAGGATTAATTTTGCTTTTCTCTTTACTGTAAACAGTAGATATGGGAACTGAACCAATCCTATACATCTTCCACCCTGCCTTTATCAACAATTCTGACTCTGTCTCAAAGTGTGATGTTAAAAGATTTACATCTTTAATCACATCCTTTTTTATAAGGCGGAATCCACACTGGGTATCAGGTATCCACTGGAAAGAAAAAAGAGAGATGAGAATAGACATAGAGATATTGGTTACCCGTCTTATAAAAGGCATATCAGTTCCTTTTACTTTTCTCTTACCAACCCATATAGATATATTTTTATTCCGCCTGTATGCCTTTTCAAAATTCGCCACATCTTCTACTTTATGCTGTCCATCTCCATCTATTGTAAGGACTGCTGATATACCGCTTAAATTCTTAATAATATAACTAAAACCCGTCTTTAACGCCTCTCCTTTACCCCTGCATATAGAATGTTTTAAAACAGTAGCCCCATTCTCTTCTGCCAGAAGACCCGTTTTATCATAAGACCCATCGTCAACTACAATAACTGTCTCAAATTTTTGCTTAAGTTTTGAAACCAGTTCACCAATGGTTCTTTCTTCATTATGAACAGGGATTAAAACAGTTATATCTTTATTCATTTATAAAAACCTCCCTTAAAAACCTTTCTTTAATGACATCCTGTGGTAATAACCTGATAACACTTTCCGCTTTTTCTCTTGCAAGCCCAAGCAGTTCCATATCTTTTACAATATTACCTATCCGTAAAGGTGGGATACCATGCTGTCTTACACCAAGAAGGTCTCCCTGCCCTCTTATCTTTAAGTCAATCTCCGCTATCTCAAAACCACTTTTCGTCTCAACAAAACTCTCAAGTCGTTCCATTATACTTTTATCATCTGAAGAATAAGGGACAAGTATACAGTATCCAGTATCACCTGTCCTGCCTACCCTGCCCCTTAACTGATGCAACTGTGCCAGGCCAAATCTCTCTGCCTGTTCAATAATTATGTATGTAGATTCAGGAACATCTATACCTGATTCTATTACAGTAGTTGCGACAAGTACCATTACTTTTTTATTTCTAAACCTTCTCATTATCTCATCTTTTTCTGTGTATGACATCCTGCCATGAAGAATAGCAACGGGTATCTCAGGCATTTTTTCTCTAATCCTTTCATACTCTTCTATCGCTGATTCAATATCTTCATTCCCCTCTATTGCTGGTGTAACAACATATCCCTGCTTACCCTGTAAACCTTGATATCTAATAAACTCATAGACCTTTTCTTTCTCTTCCAAAGGAAATATATAAGAACCAACCTGTCTTTCTCCTTTAGGAATCTCGCCTATTACTGAAACATCAAGTGCACCATAAAAGGTAAGGGCAACACTTCTTGGTATGGGAGTGGCACTCATTACGATATAGTGAACACCTTCTCCTTTTTCTTTCAACCTTTCTCTCTGTTTCACGCCGAATTTATGAAGTTCATCAACCACAGCCATCTTCAAATTTCTAAATTCCAATGTTTCTGTCAAAAGTGTATGTGTCCCTATTAAGACATTTATCTTTCCATTTTTTATTTCTTCCTTTATCTTCCTTTTCTCTGATTCCGGTAACTGCCCTAAAAGAAGTGCCACAGGTATATCCTGTTCTAAGAAAAACTTCTGCCAATTGATGTAGTGCTGTTCTGCAAGTATCTCCGTAGGAGATAGAAGGGCGGATTGGTATCCCTTTCTTGAAAAAAGCCATAAGGCAAATACAGCGATTACTGTTTTACCTGACCCCACTTCTCCGTGTACCATCCTGCTTATAATCTTTCCTTCCTTAATATCCCTGAGGATATCCTCCATTACCTGTATCTGTGTTTTTGTAAGTTTGAAAGGAATGCGCGACTGGAAGATATCAATAACATTTTCTCCTGTATCAACAGAAACATTTGATGATATCCTCTGGTTCTTTTCCTTTTTCAAAAGCAGTCCCAGTTGAAGAATAAAAAACTCTCGAAAAATCAGATAGTTCCTTGCTTTCTCAAGATTTATATCCGACCTGGGGAAGTGTATGTTCTGAAGTGCAAACTTTATATTTGGCAGGTTTAATTTCTGCCTTTCCTCCAGCGGTAATATCTCTGCTGGATATTCTTCAACCTTTTCAATGATAAACTTCATTAATCTCCTCATATACTTCTGTGTAAGCCCTGATGTAAGAGGATATACAGGCAAAATCCAGTCCTTCTTTATCTGTCTGTACTCTTCATAAAGAGGATTTACCATCTGCATCTGTCCATTGAACATTTCTACCCTGCCATTTATAAAAAACTCCTTATCCAGAGTAAAAACATTTTTAAGATACGGCTGGTTAAAAAACACAAGAAAAAGAATACCTGAACCATCTGATATAGCAACCTTCAGATATGACTTTCTGTTTCTCTGATGGAACCTTTTCTCTTCTCTTGTAAGAACTTTTCCTTTTACAGAGGCGATTTCATCCGGGACAATGTCTCCTATTTTTTTAAAATTCCTGAGGTCAAGGTACCTGCGTGGAAAAAGAAAAAGCAAATCAAAAACATTGCCCAAACCAATTTTTTCAAGTAAATTAGCACGTTTTTCACCAACAGAGGGAATGTCTTTGAGTGGGGTTTCCAGCGTTATATTCATTTTTAAAACGGTAATTTCTGTTCCTTATCAGTAAAAAATTTATAAAACTTTAGTACCCTTAATATCTCATTAACGGAAGAGAGATATACATTCCTTGCATCTATCTTTTCAATAAGATTGGCAATAACTGAAGGAAAGGTAATGAGGTAATCCACCCCCTCTTCTTTCATTATTTTTATGCTTTCTTTCTGAAGTTTATCTGAAACAGGAAGGGAAGGGATAACAAGCACCTTTTTGAAGTTTTCCCCCTGAAAAAATTTCTTGCTCTCCGAATTATATCTACCTTTTGAAAATTCAAATATCTCGGGAAATCTTGAGAGAACCACAGGGGTAAACTTCATTGTATGCCAACATACTGGCTTTATAACACCATTTTTCAGAACCTTGCTTACCTCACTGCCTGAAAGAATAAACTTATCCATATCCTCAGGTTCATTAACCTCGGCATTTTGAACAAACAGGATGTCGTCTTTCTGAAGGACAAAAAAATTGTATATTATGAAAAACTCTTTTATAATCTCAATACTTGCCTGACTCATAATTTTTGCTCCGCTTTTCCAATTTACAATTTTTTCTTGTTTCTGTCAATAATCCGAGAATAAAAATAGAAAGACAAGTGGGAATCTTAATTTATGAAAAAACCAAGGAAGAGAAGTCCTTTATAAAAGACTGATATTATTGCTCCAAGTCCTAAATATGGCCCAAAGGGAACATAGTCCTCTATCTTCTTTTTCTTCAGTCCTATAAGAGTTAAACTTATTATTGTTCCTAAAAGAGAAGCAAAAAATATGGTTATAAAAACACACTTCCACCCTAAAAAAGCACCTATCATAGCAAGGAGTTTTATATCTCCACCTCCCATCGCCTCTTTTTTAAAAAGCAATCTGCCTACCATTGCTAGAAATATCAGTATTCCACTTCCTACCAAAATCCCTGTAAATGAATACCATATACTTCCAATCCTTGTAATACCATAATGCATCTGAGGGAAAAAGATAGCACACAAAAACCCGATAACAATTCCAGGTAGAACTATCACATCTGATATCAGATATGTATCTATATCTATAAAACCCATTATCAACAAGCACAATGTGAAAAATATATATATTAAAAGTTGTATTGTTATCCCAAACTTCAGATATAGACCAAGAAAGAGTAAACCAGTAATTAGTTCCACAACAAAATATCTATAAGATATCTTTGCCTTACAGAAACGACACTTCCCTTTTAGTAATAAAAAACTTAAAAGAGGTATATTGTCATACCAGAGGATATTTTTGCCACAGGAAGGACACTGAGACCTAGGTCTTACTATTGATTTACCTTTTGGCAACCGGTATATCACAACATTCGCAAAACTGCCAAATACCAATCCAATCACAAATATAAAAACCCCTATCATAGTGTTATTTTATAATACTTTTGTATTAAAAGCAAGGTAAAGAGTAAAAACTTGTTTGCGGGATTGCAGAATTTGAGATACCTTAGGTAATACCTCCCATATACTTGAAAAGTTAGAAGATTCTGTGCGGTAGCATTTATCCCCCTCCCCCTCACCCTTACCCTTCATCCTCACCTTTATCATTCTCCTTCATATGGGGAGGAATTTAAGAATCTTCCCTCTCCCCTCACCCAATACCCTCTCCCCACAAATGGGGAGAGGGTAAAAAGAGGAATCCCCTCACCCAATACCCTCTCCCCACTGCGCGGGGCGAGGGAAAAAAGAGGAATCCCCTCACCCAATACCCTCTCCCCACTGCGCGGGGCGAGGGAAAAGAGAGGAGACCCCTCACCCATACCCTCTCCCCACTGCGCGGGGCGAGGGAAAAGAGAGGAGACCCCTCACCCAATACCCTCTCCCCACTGCGCGGGGCGAGGGAAAAGAGAGGAGACCCCTCACCCGTCTTGCCCTTACGGGCTTCGGTCAACGGGCTCACCATCTCGCCCTCTGTGCTATGCGGTGCTCCTTACTCGTCGCACCAGCACCCCTCTCCCCGATGGGGGAGAGGGAAAAAGAGAGGGGGCCAGTGTGGGGAGAGGGAATAAAAGGTGAGGGGAGAGTTAGGGTATTTTTGAACAAGAAATTAGAGGAGAAGGTGTGACCCATGTACCCTATCCGTACGGGGATTTGACTTAATAAGTGTAAGGAGTAAAATAAAAAGAAATTTTGAGAAATTATAAGGAGGAGAGAGATGGCAAAAATTGCCTTTATTGGGGCTGGAAGTTTTGGCTTTACAAGGGCACTTGTAAAAGATATTCTTACATTTCCTTTGTTGAGAGATGCTACTATAAGTTTGATGGATATTGATAAAGAGCGGCTTAATTTTATTAAAGAAGCCATAGAAAAGATTATAAAAGCAGGAAAATATCCGGCAAAACTTGAGGTGACGATGGACAGAAAGAAGGCACTGAAAGGAGCAGACGCTGTGATATGCACCATACTTGCTGGTGGTGTTCAGGTATGGAGATATGATATAGAGATACCTAAAAAATATGGGGTTGACTTCAATATAGGAGATACTCGGGGAGCAGCAGGTGTTTTTAGAGCATTAAGGACCATACCTGTTATGTTAGATATCTGCAAAGATATTGAAAGATACTGTCCTGATGCTATATTTCTTAACTATACAAACCCTATGGCTATGCTTTGCAGGGCTATGCAGAAAAAAACATTTATTAAGGTAACAGGACTATGTCATAGCGTCCAGGGAACTGCTCATATGCTTGCAAAATGGATTGGCGCAACAATGGAAGAGATAACATATCTATGCGCGGGAATTAACCACCAGGCATGGTATATTGAGTTTAAGAAAAATGGGAAGGATGCTTACCCCCTTATACGAAAAGCAATAAAGGAAAAAAAAGAGATTTATCAGGAAGAGATTGTAAGAAATGAAATGTTCCTTGCACTTGGATATTATGTAACAGAGTCCAGTGGCCACAATTCAGAATATAACTGGTGGTTTAGAAAAAGACCAGACCTGATAGAAAAGTACTGTACGCACGGAACTGGCTGGAACCCAGGCGTTCATAGATATATCTTAGATTATTATCTTGAAAGAGAAACAACATGGAAAGATGATATTAAAAAATGGCTGAAAGAGCCGGTTAATCTTAAAAGAGGCATTGAATATGCTGCAAGTATAATAAATGCATACATCGGAGGAGAACCATTTGTATTTAATGGAAATGTGCCTAACACAGGAATTATCCCTAATCTACCTCAAAATGCCTGTGTGGAGGTTCCTGTACTTGCAGATAAAAGAGGATTTAATACGATATATGTAGGCCCGCTTCCACCTCAATGTGCTGCTCTGAATAATATAAATATAGCGGTAGAAGAGATGGCGGTTGAAGGTGCGTTAACAGGAAATGCGGAGATGGTCTATCATGCAATATGTTATGACCCTGTAACTGCAAGTGTACTTTCTCTTGCAGAGATAAAGAAGATGGTAAAGGAAATGTTTGAAAAAAACAGGGAATATCTTCCTCAGTTTAAAAGTATCAAATTTTAATGAGGTATTTTTTCAAGATACTCCTTGGCAGGATAAAAAGACGGATTTATTTCAAGTGCCTTTCTAAACTGTTCTTTTGCTCTATCGTATTGTGTTTTCATATAGTAAGCTACACCCAAACTATAAAAAGATAGGAAAGCATCTTTTTTTAATTGAGTTGCCTTCTGGAGATATTTTATTGCCTCATCAAACCTTTCTGAATGAAGATACAGAAAACCTATATTATTATTAAACTCATAACTATCAGGGTTTAATTTTAGAGCAGTAAGGAATGATTCCTCTGCTTTTTTAAAATCACCTGTGATAAAATATGTCATCCCAAGATTGTTGTGTATAGAATCGTAGTAAGGATGTAGATTAACTGCCTTTGTCAATAGTTTATACGCCTTTTGATATTCATCCAGATTCATAGCAACAGTTCCTGCAAAGTGCATATATTTAAAAGAGAAAGGATTATACAAAACAGCCCTCTCTGCGAATTGAAGAGAGATGTTTCCTTTTGTATGTTTCGCTATATATATAGACCTACTTGCCTTTATACCCATAATACTAACAATACTCCCCACAAGAGTAAAAAGGACGAGATATATTTTCAACAGAGAATAGTTAACTTTTACAGGTTTTTCACCCTTTAACTTCCTGTATAAACCACCAGCAAAGGAAATATTCACCCAGAAAATAAG
>JAMWCZ010000074.1 GCA_023819225.1 Candidatus Omnitrophota bacterium | reverse complement strand
AAGGGACTTTTATTCAGGAGATACTCTATCAGAAACACGACATTTTATCTTTGAAACAATAGAAATTATAGGAAATGTTGGAAAGATTAAAAGGGAAATGATTGTCTGACAAGGGAAAGAGAAATTTTGAATACGACATTTTATCTTTGAAGCACACGACATTCTATCTTTCTAACAACACGAAAACTTGACAGAATTGTAGAAACATGGTAATAGGAATATGAAAGGAGGTGATTGGAAAGAAGTGAGATGGGAAATGTGAGAAGTAAGAGGTGAGAAGAAAGGAGGAAAGTAAAATGAAAAGGAAAGGGTTTACGCTGATAGAGTTGCTTGTGGTAGTGGCAATTATTGCGATTTTAGCAGCGATGTTGCTACCCGCACTGTCTCAGGCAAGAGAGAGGGCAAGGATGGCATATTGTGCAAATAATCTTAAACAGTTGGGACTTGCCATCATTATGTACACACAGGACTACAATGACTACTTTCCGCCCGCTGGTGGACCTGGAGGAAATAATTTTGTAGAGTGTATCTTTGGTAGTAGTGCACCATATTCCAAGTATGCTTCAATTAAACTTATGAGATGCCCTTCTGACAGGACACAGGTTAGGGAGATTGACTGGTGGCCATATGGATATGTACTTGCTGCAAAAGGTATAAGTTATGGATATAATTCAAAGGTTGGTGGAATGTGGTGGTCATCTACAGATGACTGGATGTCAGGTATTGGAGGTGTAAGGATGCGTGGGCACAAAGTTTCCTGGTTTAAGGACCCATCCAACAGTATTCTTATGGCTGAGACAGATACTGGTTCTAAAACTCCCCAGATAAGTTCAAGTGGTGCCCCTTATTATTCTTATATCTGGTACAGGGACTACTATTATTATCCTGGGGCAGATGCACTTTATCTTTATCCACACCATACATCAGGGGGCAGGTGGGGTGGTGCCAACTTCCTTTTTGTTGATGGTTCTGTGAGATATTATAGCATGGATGAATATCTGCATTCACTTCGTATGAAGGGAGATACAGTTGCGGGTAGAAATGATACAGGTGGAACCTGTCCCTGTGGATGTGGTTTAACAGGATTGAACAGGGATAAGGTGAACTACTGATAAAAGGGTACTTAAAAATAAAGGGGGTGAAAATGAGGAAGTTGTATAGGGGTGGGATATTTTGTTTATTTTTAATAGTATCTTTTTCTTCAGGAGAAGAAAAGAAGAACCTTGTCCCTGATGGTGGATTTGAAGAGGTGAGGCAGGTAATTATAAGTTCAGACCAGTATTTTTTTAAGATAAGAGAAAGTGGAGTAGAACTTACAGAAGAAGGGCCTTTTGTTATAATACCATCAAACTTCTCACAATTTGCTGGTGGTTGTAAAAAACTTAAAGTGATAGAAGGTGAAGAAGGAAAGGAGGTACATACAGGTAAAAGGGCAATCCTTCTTTCAGACGGGTCATTTTATCTACGGGCAGAAAGTGAAGCAGAGACAGGTGATGTATTTATTGCAAGGTTTTATGCAAAAGGTAAAGGGAAAGTACGGCTTATACTGCATCTTACAAACAAGGAAGGTAAGTATTACAGTCAAGCGGTTCCAAATCCTTTCCCTGTGGATACAGATAACTGGATATCTGTTGAACATCGGCTTGATACAAAGGACAAGCCAGACCTTGCAAAGATATGGGCACGGCTGGAAGCAACGGGTGAGGTGTATATAGATGATGTTTCCCTGACAAAGGAATGAAATGAATAAAAAAAAAGTTTTGATGCGAGAAAAAGGTTTCCTCTTTTTCTTTTTTTTATTCCTTCCTTTGGTATCCTTTTATGAAGTGTCAAGTCCTGTTGTCTTTGCTTTGAAGATAAAGCAACGGGTTGTGATAGATGGAATACTTGATGAGCCATTCTGGAAAGATTCAGTGAAGGTAGGACAATTCCTTGATATATATGACAATTCAAAGTTAGCAGAACCACAGACATATTTTCAGGTGGTATATGATGATGAAAAGGTTTATTTTGGTATAACTGGTATAGAGCCGAAGATATCAGAGATTATAAGAGAACCATTTCTGAGGGACTCCTGGCCAAGGGGGACATCTATAGAGATATTCCTTGATACAAACAGTGACCGTTCCACATACTATCAGTTTGCAACAAATCTTGGCTGTGGTATCTTTGATTCTTACAACAAAGACACAAAATGGGATGGGAACTGGGAGATTGCCACAAAGATTTATAGTGATAGATGGACAATGGAGGTAGCAGTTCCTTTTTCAGATTTTAATATAGAAAATGTGGAGAAAGGGATGAGGTGGGGGTTGAATATATGCAGAAACAGGGAAGGAGGTATTCAATATTCAAGTAGCTGGGCAGCAGTTGGTGGAGATTTCCATAATCCAGGGAAGTTTAACACACTGATTTTTGGTGACTTTGATAGTTGGATGGAAGCAGAAAAAAGCAATTACAGGAATCTAAAGGAAGAGACACTCACCTTCTTTAAAAAACATAAAGTAGAGGGAAAAAGAATAGAGGCAAGGTTAAAAAGGATAGATGGTTTGATGAAGAAGTTGGAGGCGACAAAGGTAAGAAATAAAAAAGATATAAGACAGATAATACCTGTTTACAAACAGATGGAGTTAATTCAGAGATTATCTCAGGATATAAAAGATGAGATGAAGGTAATAAAACTTTTGAACAGTTCAGGGGAGGAGTAAAATGAAGATACTTAAACTTTTTCTGTTCCTGCTTTTTATCTGTACCTTTTGTTTCGGGTGGGAAGGGAAGTTCCCTGGCTGGCAGCCATATGACAAACTTCCAGGTAAACTTATTACACCGCATATACCTTTTGCAAACCCGTATTATAAAGGTAAACTGAAAATTCTTATCATTGCACCTACATGGACACAGAGGGAGACAGTAGAACTTGCACAGCGTATTTCAATTGAATATACACCACTTATGACAGAGTCATATGACTTCTTTGGACCATATATAGGAGAAGGGGAGCGTTCTTATTACCTCACCATATCAAAACAGGAGTTTGAAGAACTTGTTAATACACGGCTTGGAGAGAAGGCGGTATATGACCTTATCATCATAGGCAAAATACCCTGGAAGGCCTTTCCTGAAAATGTGAAAAACCAGATACTTGGTAAAGTAAAAAGTGGAACCGGTCTTTTATATATCAATCCCTCTGACCTTCCATCTGATATACAGGGAATTCTTAAAGACAGTGAGCCCGTAAAGAATAGTATAGTTGCGATATTACCATTAAAAAGGATACCACTACTTGCTGATGTATCTGTTCTATCAGGAGAATATGGGAAAGGAAGGATGATAACCATTACATATCTCGGTGATAGGACCTCAAAGGCAAGAGGTAAGGTTGAGTGCTTAACCCCGTTTGAGGGTGATGACCCGCTCTATTATGACTATTATTACAGTTTGATTGCAAAGGTATGTTTATGGGCTGGGAAGAAAGAGCCGGATGTAACCTTTAAAAATCTCACTTCTGAGGGCACTGTAATTTCGCGTGATAATCTTACAAAAACAAAAACTACTTTTGCCATTGAAGGTAAAACCTCTGATGTAAAAGATATAGATGTCTTTATAAGAGATAGAAAAGGCAATGTTGAATATGAAACGATTATCCCCTATAAAGGAGGTGATATCTCTTTTACCCTTCCATCCCTTAAGAGTGGTGAAAAGATGATGGATATTATATTGAAAAACAGTAAGAAAGAGGTGGTTAACTGGGTGTCAACAAATTTTTTAGTATCTTCCCAACTTGATATTGAAAGGATAGAGACAGAAAGAGATGTTTATAAAAAGGGTGGAGATATCAAAGGGAGGGTATTACTGACGGATATTTTACCTGAAGGTGCACAACTTACCATATATATAGTAGATACTTTTAACAGGAAGGTTTCCGAATATAAAACCGATAGTAAAGCCAGGGAGATACCGTTTTCCCTGAAGGTTAACAATCCCCTGACATATGGATATATACTTATAGCAAAACTTGATGATAAAACCGGTACTGTATCTGAACAAGATAAAAAGGTTTATATAAATATAACTGACTTTTCAAAGGCAGTTAAGGACTTCTCATTTATCATCTGGGGTGGTGCCTCTGATAATAGCAGGAGTATCCGGACATACCTGAAACAATTTTACAATTCAGGAATTGATGAGGTATATGTCACATCTGCACTCTGGGATACCTATGAAAAGTCAAGGGAGATTGCTACCCGTATTGCTGAGGCAAATCTCAAGTCAGCACCTTACACGACAAGATTATTTTTTGTATACAACAAGGCGGCTCATCTCAAACCGGTTGAAGGTAAGGATGGATTAGAAATACAGAATTGCCCGCTTTCTCTGTCTCCTGAAGAACTTAAGAACAATTCCATAATAAAGCATCTGAGAGATACCATAGGAAAAGCATATGGAATTTTAGGGACATCCTATTACAGTTTGGGTGATGAGAATGCCCTATCTTTTCCCTATTATGATGTGTGCTTCTGTGCTAATTGCCAGGAAGGATTCAGAGATTATGTAAAGGGAATATATAAAACCATAGATGCTTTGAATACTTCCTGGAATACTGAATATAAGGATTGGTCTGAGGTTAAAGGGATTGCACTTATAGATGCTTATAAACAAAATCGTTATCCGCAGTGGCTGGACTTCCGTATGTTTATGGATAATGTGTTTTCTGACTTCCATATTACCTGTGCAAAGGCGATACAGGAAACAGACCCTGACGCAAAGGTAGGACTTGAAGGGCCTGTGTACCCTGCAAAGACAGGAAGTGGTTTTAACTGGTATAGGATGCTCCCACATATGAACTTTTTCGGTCCTTACAGAAACCCGATAGAGGTTCATGCGGCACTTTCCTTTATGCCACAAGACAGGTTAATTACTGCATGGTTTGGAAGTTATCAGGGTGAAACAGATGAACAGCAGATGAGGTTTTTCCCGTGGGCTCTGCTTTTTGAAGGGATGAATGCTGCTGCCTGGTGGCCCAGCGGAGTTGATGGTAGCGCCGGACTTGGAGGAGCAGCTGCCTATACACCTGACTTTGTGCCACTGGAACACTTCCAGTGGGCATCAGAAGAGATAAAGGAGATAAAATCAGGTATTGGTAAACTCCTTATATCATCTGAGAGAAAAATCCATCCCATAGGGATTTATTATTCTAATGCCTGTCTGCATGCTTCAACAATAAGGCCTCAGGAGACCACCTGGGAACTTTCACTGTATGACTTTCACTATGTCCTAACAGATGGTGGCTATGAGTACAGGTATATCTCTCCTGATGATATACTTGGAGGAAAACTATCGGATATATCAGTCCTTATCCTTCCTTATGCACAGGCGATATCTCTGAAAGAAGTAGAAAAGATAAAGGATTTTGTCCGACAGGGTGGTGTGCTGATTGCTGACTTTGTTCCCGGTATAATGGATGAGCATGGAAAGAAACTTAAGAAAAGTTCACTTTCCAGTATCTTCGGTGAGACATTCCCTTCAGAGGTGGATGTGCGTTCATATGGTAAAGGTAAGGCAGTATATCTCGGCAATTACATAAAGGGTTATTCTGAGAAAAGAAAGAGGGGAGAAGGTAAGGGTATATGTGCAGGGATGACAAGGTTTTTAACTGACCTTCCATCAACAAAGATAACTTCTTTTGCGGAGGTCACTGAGAGTAATGGGGAGATAAGACAAGATGTTGAGGTTTCCCTTTTTGAGAACGGACAGGCAAAATATATTACTCTTATAAGGAGCAAAACTCCTGGACCTGAGGTTAAGGCAGCGGGTGCTGAAGCAGGTTCTGTCTCAGGGGCAGTCGCTTCTGATGCCTCTTCTCAGGTAAATATAAAAATCCCACAACCTGCATTTGTATATGATATAAGGAATAAAAAATTTATAGGAAAGACAGATAAATTTACCACAGAACTTCTGCCATCTTCTGCGAATGTATTTGCACTCTTTCCTGCAAAACTTGAAAATATAAACCTGCAATTGGAAAGGGATGAATATAAAAAGGGAGATGCTGTCAGATTTAATGTTCTCCTTCCAGAAGAGTTTAAGGATACAGGGATGTGTATTAGAATAGAGGTTTATGGTCCTGATGGCAGGATTATCCCCTGGTATACACAGAAACTGATGAGTGAGAAAGGTTCGGTTAAAGGAGAGATATCTTTATCCCTCAATGAGCGTTCAGGTAGATATAAGATTACCGCTATTGATGTGGCAACATCCCTGACAGTTTCTAAAACATTTACTGTTGATTAAGGATGTAAGAAGATAGAATTATTACTCAAGAACCTTCTGTGTTGAGGGTTTCTATTACAGGGCAGAAATAGAGAGGTATTTATATTTGAAAAGGTTCAATTGTTGCTGTAAGCCAAAATGTCACATTTAAGATATGATAAGGAAACTGCTGGATAAACTTATCTTTTTAAAAGATACGGATGTATCTATCAAATATAGCATCATGGGTTATCTTTCCATAAGCCCAACTTCTTTTAGGGATAATAAGCAAATAAAAATTTAAAATCAGTTCTTTCTTATAAAAAATTCAAACAAATTTCTTGAAAACATATGAAATCAAACTTTATAATTAAATGTGATATATTAACTTTACAATGACAGCAACAAACTCACACATCTATAAAAGGAATTGTAGTCCTACACGGGAATGCTGTAACTTATGGTAAAAAAGGACATATATTTGAAAAATAAAAAAGGGGTACATATGAATATTATTTCTATTTGTAAAGGGAATCCTTACAGGGACTGGTTTAACTCAGGAAAACTCATAGGTGTATCTGCTGATGGTTTGACTATAAATGACTTTCAGAAAGAGATAAAGGCAGTATCTATTAA
>JAMWCZ010000073.1 GCA_023819225.1 Candidatus Omnitrophota bacterium | reverse complement strand
TTTGTATAGAAAAATTAATGAAGCAACGAAACGTATTTCATATAGAAAAATTAATGAGGCAACAGGGTTTTTTGCTGGGTAGGTTTTATCGTTGTATAATAGAAGATGTTTATAAAAAGGAGAAAAAAATTAAGGAGAGAAGGCAGAAGAAGTTGGAGCATCTTGTAAGAAAAGAGGTAGAGGAAATCATAAGAAGGCATATATCAGACCCTGATATCGGTTTTTTTACCATTACATATGTTGACCTATCCTCTGACCTGCAATATGCAAAGATAGGTGTGAGTGTAATGGGGAGTAATGAGGAGAAACACCGCTGCATAAACGGGCTTGTCCAGGCAACGCCTTATATACAGCATAAACTTGCGACACACCTTATAATAAAGCGTGCTCCCAGGATAGAGTTTGTATATGATGAAAGAAGAGAGTTCAGGATTGAGGAAATCCTCTCAGAGATAAAAAAGGAAAAAGATGAAAAAAACAGCGAAGGAACGACTTAAGACACTTATAGAAGATGTGGTTAAGGATGACCCTAAAATTACAGGGATAGAAGAAAAAGATATAGTGGTATTACCCACACTTAAAGAGGAATTTGGGGAGTTTTATACAAATATCGCATTCAGGATGAAGAATAAATTTCCTTCTCCGATGGAAGCAGCAGAATATATAAAAACAAATATACTTAAACTTAACCCACCCTGTATAAAGAAGATAGAAGTAAAGAATGGTTTTTTAAATTTTTTTTTGAGTGATGAGTTTTATCTTAAACTTATCTCTGAAATAGCCAATGGCAACACCTCTTCTTTGAAGCCGCCCCCTGTAAATAAAAAATTTCTCATAGAATTTGTAAGTGCAAATCCCACAGGTCCTCTTACCATAGCGCATGGAAGGCAGGCCGCCTTTGGTGAAGCACTGGCAAGAATCCTTAAGTATGCAGGGGCTGATGTTACAAAAGAGTATTACATAAACAATGCTGGCAGACAGATTAAACTGTTAGGTGAATCCCTCAGGGCAAGATATCTACAACTTAAAGGGATTGACTGCCCTATACCTGAAAGTGGATATGAAGGGGAATATCTGATAGAGATTGCAAAAAAGGTACCTTGTAAGGATATTGATTTTGAAAGTTTTGCTGCTGAAAATATCCTTGATGATATAAGAGCAGACCTGAAAAAATTTGGAGTGAGTTTTGACAGATGGGTGAGTGAGCTGGAGTTTTTCAGGACAGGGATGGTGGATAAACTTCTTAAACACCTTGAGGAAAAAGGGTTTATATACTCTGCGGAAGGGTCAAAGTGGTTTAAAAGCAGTTTATGCGGAGATGAGAAGGACCGGGTTGTGGTGAAAAGTGATGGCTCTTACACATACCTTGCATCTGATATCGCATACCATAAAGACAAGATAGAAAGAGGATATGATTTACTGGTAAATATCGTCGGACCTGACCACCATGGATATATTCCAAGGTTAAAGGCAGTTGCTGAAGTTTTGGGGTTCAATCCAGAAAATCTGAATTTTATCATCGTGCAACTTACAACCCTTTACCGCGGTAAAGAAAAACTCTCTATGTCCACAAGGAAGGGGCAGTTTATATCTCTGAAGCAACTGATGGATGAGGTTGGTCCTGATGCTTCAAAGTTCTTCTTTATATTCAGGAAGGCAGATAGCCACCTTGACTTTGATTTAGAACTTGCAAAAAAACAGTCAATAGAAAACCCTATCTATTACCTTCAATATGCATATGTCAGGATGAAGCACATAATAGAGTTTGCAAAAGAAAAGGGGATGGAAACAGGGTCAGCAGACCTCTCTTTATTAAAAGAGCAAGAGGAGTTATCTCTAACAAAGTATATATCTAAATTTCCTGATACCATAGAGGCGGTTGTTAAAAGTTATGGAATACATCTGCTTGCTGAATACCTCCTTGATATTGCTAAACTTTTCCACTCTTATTACCACAAACACAGGGTTGTAAGTGAAGATAAGAAATTGTCTTCTGCACGGCTTGTTCTTACACACGCACTTTTGACCGTCTTTTCTCTCTCCTTAAACCTTCTCAATATCTCTCTTCCTGAAAGGATGTGATTATGTCCGACGGAAAAGACAGAAAGATGGAAATTTTTCAAAGTTGTTGTTTTTAATATATTGGATTGTTTTGCTGTCATAATATCCTGAAATGTCCTCTGATATACCCAGTGTTTTTCTTATGCCTGTCATAAATAATTCTCTGATATATTTACCAACAAGGGATGCAAGTGCAGCAGAGAATGTCTTTTTCTCCACATCTGCATAAAAACCCAATGTAAACCTTGCACTTCTATCTTCCATACTGTATAAGGAAATTTCATCTCTTTCTTCAAGTACACTGTACTGATATTCAGGTAGACGATACCTTAAATACTTGCTATAAAACTTGAGCCCCCCTATCTTCCCCCCATAGATAAAAAGCCCTTCTTTGTCCGGAACATCCTTTACAATATCGCAGAAGGTAAAAAGGTCTAATAAAAACTTATGGTTTCCCTTGTCTATAAAATCATTTATTCTTTTAGGACAATGAACAATGGACTTTATCATTTCTATCTTTATACCCTTTTTATCCATCCAGTTTTTAAATTTCTCACATCTTTTTTTTCTCCCTTCATAAGTAGACCATATAAACTCATCCGGGATATTACTGACGCAGATATTCAGTCCTGAGAGGCATTCATAATTTTTGCAGAAACTTTTAAGGAGCTCTGAAGGAGTATCTGGCTCTTTTTTATTATAAAGATAAAAAAGTGCAACAACTGTCTCTTCTAAACGGGAAAAATTATTTATATCTCTTGAGAAAAACTCTTTGCTATCGGATATATCATCAAACCATACCTCTTTTTCTCCCTGCCTTAACAAAATACCTGTGATAACAAGAGGTCCCATTAGAGGTCCCAGTCCATTTTCATCTATCCCCAATATCCTTTTTTTCTGCGCAGGACTTATCATTTTCTCTATGTTCCTCTTTTCCCCACCCTTCTCATCCTCCCTTTATCTTCCTTCCTCTCCCATTCATTTCCCTCTTTTTCCCCTCACCTCTATGGGGAGAGGGTTAGGGTGAGGGAAAACTCACTTAAAAAGAACGGCCAGCCCGCTTAGTATAAGCACAATCGCAAATATCTTTCTCAATTTTTCTTTTTTAGTCCTTATACTTATCCTTGCGCCCAGTGGTGCTGCTAAAGTTGAACCAATAGCAAGCATAAGCCCTATACGGAAATCAACAAGGTTCCTTACTATATAACCTGCCGCACCTGATATAGCATTAAAAAGTATAGCAATTACTGCTGTCCCTATACAGGTATGGATGGGAACTTTAAGGAATATATAAAGAAGAGGGATGATAAGCACCGCACCACCTACACCACATAGTCCTGATACAAAACCAGCAAGAAGTCCTATCACTATAGCAACAATCTTGTTAAAATTATTTCCCTCGCATACGCCATCATTTTCCTTCTGGAAGAACATCCTTATACCAAGCCCTGAAATCACCACCACAAATATATACTTCACTAAAACATCTGAAAGACGGCTTGTAAGAAAAGCCCCTGCCTGTGCGCCTAAAATACCTGAAGGGACAATGAAATATGCGAGTTTCGGATAGACCTTACTGTGCCTTATGTAGTTTACAAGTGCTGATATTGCAGAAAATATAATAACAAACAAACTTGTTCCTACCGCCTGTTTCATCGGGATGTCAAAGACATAGATAATAGCAGGGACCATTAAAGAACCACCACCCATCCCGAAAAGGCCGCATATAAATCCAGCCACCAGTCCTGTTAATAGCCCCTGTATCCATAGGTACATTATTTCACCCTTTCAAAAAGTTCTTTAAATGCCTCGTATATAAGGGACTCTGCCGTCTCATCCGGTATAGCAAACTCCTTCTGGACATTCATCTTCCCTGATTTTTTGTCTCTTTTATATTCATGCTCGGGCATAAGGTATGAGAGTTCATCATTACATAGGGATGTAACCCATGTATGCCTGAAAGGGCTCATCTTCCTTAAGTTAAATACAATCTCGTGGAATACCTCTCCACAGAGCCCTAATATCGCAAGTTCCCCTATCCTTATCAGTTGCAATTCAGAAAAGACCCCTTTTTCATCCTGCTTACAACCAGCAGTTTTTCTCCGGCAGAGGTAGTTTTTTGCACGTATTGGAATGGGTTGCTGTACAGGGAAATAGACCTCCTTCCTTGCACAGGATAAAGTATCTGTCTTAAATGGTTCAAGGTTGTTCCATATCTTTTTTGCCTTTTCATAAAGGATGTTTCCTGCTACAGGGACAAGGGATGCTGCCTCTTCAGGAGTAATGGATTTTTCTATAAGACCTGCAGGATGGACATTTCCTTCAGGTCCTGCCATAAGAGAAAATACAAATTTCCCCCCAACCTCTTCCTCAACTTTATCCATAGCCCATCCAAAGAAATCACTGTCAACAGTTGTCCATCCCATAGCAAGTGCATTATGGCATCCGAAGTTTGCAAGTCCGCAGACAGGAACACCTTCCATATCTTCAAAGAGAGCAATTCTTAATTTATCATCATAGAAGGACCAACTCTCAATCTGTCTTATATCAATTTTATCAATATTATATGCATAGGTGAAACTTGCTACACTTCCATCTTTCATCCTTGCCCTGGGTCTGCCGATACCAGGGACAGATATCTCACCAATCTTTCCCCTGACGGGTTTAAGCCGGCTATCTGCAAGGAATACTGCACTTGCTGCCCACCTGTAAAGCATCTCAAGGTATAACCTTACACTTTCACTTATCTCGTTATATTCAACTATCACACCTCCATAGTCATAAGGGTCGTCATAGTCAATGACCTTTGGTCCTGAGTGGGTATGTGTGCCGCAGACAAGTATATTTTCAGGTGGTATATCCGTCCATTTACTCGCAATATCTCTTATCCCTTCTGTGATATTCGGGAAAAACTCACTTATATCCAGGAGCACTATTGCTGCCTTTGTTTCTCCGTCATCAAATACAGTCGCTCTGGCAAATAACTGCCTTACCACATCTGTTGCAAGCCCCTTTGGACCAAGACGCCTTGCCTGGTCAAGTGAAGGTGTTATATTGTATTTTGCTGCCCCGACCATTAATCCCTTTTTCATAATTCTCCTTTCTTATATCCAGCCCTTATCAACCCAGTATCTGTATTCCTCTTCCCACTCGTTTTTTCTTGCCTGTATCAATCTTCTAAAGTGCTCTTTTCTTTCCTCTATCTGCCTTTTCTGTGAAGGAAACTCCTTTTTTTTCTTTATTGCATCACACAACTTTATTCCTAACTTTAAAGCATCTGATAGCACCTCTTCATCTACAGGCGCACGGGAAGATATACCTCCCACATAATATGCACCACAGGTATTTGCATAATATTTAAGATAGGAAAGGACCTCTTTATCCTGTCCGCTACCTGAAGAGACCACACCAGCCACATACTTACCCATAAGCCGGAGGCAATGTATAAAATGGCTTGAACGGTCAAAAAGCGTTTTGGTTGCTCCTGTTACTTGATTGATATAGTTCGGTGTTGCTAAAATTATTCCATCTGCCTCAAGCATCATCATTAAAATCCTTTTAACATCATCCTTCAAAGGGCATGCAAGAATCTTTTTGTGACACCTCTCACAGTGTCTACAAAAGTCAATTTTCTGTTCACAGAGATGTATTATCTCAGCAGTTCTACTATCCTCACAACCATTTACAACCTGTTTTGCCAGAAGGAATGTCTGGCTTTTCTCTTTCCTCGGACTTGCTGAAATAAGTAATATCTTCACCTCTACCCTTCTTGTCTTCGCTTATTTTATCACTTCTGCCACCCCCCTTCAATTTGACAGAAATAAAAAAGGGGTTATTCTAAAAATAGAATGGAAAAATTAAATAGGAAAATACAAAAGCGGACATATAAGAGGAGGATGGATGTTGTACAAAGAGGACTGGGAAAAGGCAAGACAAAGATGGATAAAATAGTGGAATAATGATTGGGTAGATCTAATCTTAGAAGTTTTTGCTTCCGAGAAAAATCCTATGTGTGAAGGAACTGTTCTACCTATAAGAGATAGCTCAGGACTATTATCTCCGGAGGCGATAAGCACTTCTCCACTTTCTATAGACCAGCAATGGATAGATGTTGAGCGGAGGATTGAATTAGGAAATAAGTGGGCACCAGGAAAACTTGCGAAATTCCAGTGCGATATATCTTGTATGATTTCTCCAGAGATGTTTAATGAGTTTGTTCTTCCATATTTAGAAGAGCAGTGTAAGCATCTTAACTATTCTTTCTATCATCTTGATGGTCCTGGCGCAATTAAACATCTAAATTCTCTTCTTTCAATTGAAGAATTAGATGGGATCCAATGGACACCAGGGATAGACCAGGATGGTCTGGAATCCCCTAAGTGGTTTCCCATCTATCACAAAATCCTATCAAGAGGTAAAAAGTTATGGTTTTTAGGTCTCCCCAAAAATTCAATAAAAGAGATCTTAAAGGAGTTATCACCCAAAAGGACTTTGTATTACTACCCATTGTTCAAGTGAGGAAGAAGATAACAAACTCCTCTCCTCCCTTTCCCTCTTATAATTTATCTCCACTACCTTTTCATCTGCCTCTATCACAGTGTCACAACTAACTATTTTTTACCCTTTTAGCAATTCATCCTTTATTTTTTCAAGGATTATCATTGCTTTTTTAATGTCTTTTATCTGCTGTTCCCCACTAATTTCCCTCTCAATAGTCAATGGTCCACGGTATCCCTTTTTGTATAGAGCAGGTATAAGTTGTTCATAATGGACATCTCCTTCTCCAAGTGGGGTCTCCTGTCCCAATTTCCCTTCTTCGGTAGGCCATCTTCCATCTTTAATATGCGTATTTACGACGAATTCTCCAAG